>MGTC01000049.1:29814-36949 GCA_001799255.1 Deltaproteobacteria bacterium RIFOXYD12_FULL_55_16 | reverse complement strand
ATATGGGCCAGATCGGTGGCCAGGCCATCGGAAAGATCCTGCAGCGCGTGAACCAGACCACTGGCGGCCAGCACCCTGCCTAAGGCCACCTGAGGAACCGGATCCAGATGCGCGGCCACCAGGGGCTGCCAGCCGGGCTCACGTTCCAGCCCCAATCGGCACAGGGCCAGACCAGCCGCCGCCTCGCCTAAAAAACCACTGACCATAACCAGGTCGCCGATCCTGGCGCCCTTTCGGGTAAGCAGCTCCACCTCGGCCATCTCCCCCAGCACCGTAACGGAAAGCACAACCTCATGCCCGCCCTGCACCGTATCCCCGCCGATCAGGACAACCTCCTGCTCGGCAAGCACCGCCAGAAAACCCGCCATGAATCCGGTCAGCCACTGGCTCCCCAAGGCCGGGGGCAAGGCCAGGGAAAGCAGGGCAAAGCGGGGCCGACCGCCCATGGCCGCGATATCGCTGATATTGACCGAGGCCGCCTTCCGGCCCAACGCAAGCGGAGGATGCCAAATCAAATCAAAATGAACCCCTTCCACCATGGTGTCGGTGCTGACCAGGCTGACCCGATCCGGGGCCGTTTTGTATACCGCGCAGTCATCGCCGATCCCAAGCAGAAGATCTGCCGCTGCTCCGCCCGCAGCCTGGCGGATGCGGGCGATAATCGCTCTTTCTCCTGCTGGCCTGACCATTTTTATCCTCTAGTTCGTAACGGCGTTCAAGTTTTGCTGAGAATATCCCGATATGTTAGGCAAAGGACAAGGAGGAACCGAGCATGCAAATAATCTGCTGCGTTTGTCACAAAACAAAAAACAACAACCGCTGGACAAAACAGGGTGTCAGATCAGGGCTACAGCCCTCACACGGCTACTGCCCCCAATGTTACCAGGAGATGATGGACAGGATTGATAAATTCTTTGTCCTGAACAGCTACTGCAAGAGCGCCTGATCCACCTGTCTATTTGATTACCTTGAGAAAAGACTTCTTCTTTTTCGCGGGAACGATCTGCCCAGTCTTTTTAATCTGCGCCGCCTCCCCGCCCTCCCCAAAATCAATGGCCTTGACAAAGTGCGGCTCGCCGCCCATGGTGAAGATCTCCTGCCCGGTAAACTGCGGCGTCCGCAAAGTCCAGGCGGTCTTCTGCGGAGGGATGGTCAACAACTGCATGCTCACCTGCCACCACTCTTCTTTCTTGGCATAATCCCTCTCGATGCCGGTGACCATGGCATACATGATCCGTTCAGTCACGAGCAGCACAACATCCCCGACCTGGGTGGTTTCTTTGAAAACAAAGATATTTTTCAATTCATTGATAATTTTTTCTATCATGGAACAGACCTCCTGAAAAAAAGCCACCGGCACGGATACCTCACCGAGAAACAAGATACCCAATCAGAAGAATTCTTTCAAGCTGGGCTTGGCAAGGTACCATGAACCACCACGCTTTTCTGTTGTTTTTTTGGCCTTTTTTTGGTAACTGCCCAGCAGTACCACTGCAAATCGGCGCCAGAACACACCCCACTTTGCCCGGAACTTTTCAGCCGGCCGATTGTCTCCCAAACATACAGGAAATTTTGCCCTGACCCTTATGGGGCAAGCGAATCACGATGCCATACCAGGAAGCACCAACACTTGTCCGCGCCTTCCGCCAGGGAGATCAGCAGGCCTTTAACCGGCTGGTGACGCTCTACCAGAGAAAGATCTACAATCTGGCTCTCGGCTATGTAAAGCAGGAAGATGAGGCCAAGGATCTGACCCAGGACATCTTCGTCACCGTGTTCCGGCAAATAGATAAACTGAAAGACGAAAACAAGTTCGGAGCCTGGCTCTATCAGCTTGCCCTGAACCACTGCCGGAACCGTTACCAGAAACTGCGCCGCCATGGATTTTTCAGCAGCCAGTCTCTTGAAGAGCCGGAAACAGACCCGCATTCAAGCTCTGGAGGCACACCGGAAAAAGACTACGAACGCAGCAATACCGCGCGCCTGGTCAGGGAAGCCATTGCCTCCCTGACCCCCGCGGAAAAAGAAGTTATCCTGCTCCGCGACCTGCAGGAATTATCGTACGAAGAAATCAGCGAGATCCTTGCCCTGCCCCTGGGCACAGTCAAGTCAAAGTTGAACCGGGCCCGGCTGGCCCTGAAAAATCGACTTAAACATTACCTGTAAACGGTCTGCCCATGCAATGCCCTGAAGTCCACCAGCTGTTCACCGATTTAGCCGACAACACCCTTGCCCGCAAGGAACTGGACGCCCTGACCGACCATCTTCTCGATTGCCCGGCCTGCACCCTGGAATGGCGGGAATTCCAGCAGACCCTCAGCCTGGTACACAACCTTGAGGCGCAAACACCCCCGGTCGATCTGCTGCCTGCTATCCAGGCCAGACTGCCAAGAAGAAAAGGGGTTTTCGACCGGGTCTGGGATCTTGTCGAGACCCTGAATTTTTCCCTGTCCCTACCTGTAGCCGCAGCCGTATTCAGCATGGCCATGCTGGCTGCTTTCCTGCTGAAGACTTTGCCTCCTGCGCAAACCGGTTTCTTTCTGGCTGATTCTGTCCGGAGCAGCTCCCCGGATCAAGGAGAGCTGCTCGCGATCAGCCGCCCTCCTGTGGCTTCCAGCCTCATGTTTGCCGTATCCCACACTGGATGGCCTCAGAACAGCTATCCAGGCTCGCTTGTCCGGACAGACCTCGCTCCGCATTCATCTGCACCCGGCAACACTCACCGCCTGTTGTCCCCTGATATCCATGTGCTGATCGAAAATATTACCCGTGACAGCCGAATCGCGCTCTGCCAGGAAATATTGCACCGGAACTGGCAGCTCCATCACCTGACCGGCAGCCTGTTCCTTGTCCACCTCCCCCAAACGGAGCTGGGCGATTTCCATGAACTCCTTGCCCGGCACCATTTTGTTCTGGTGCCTGCCGCAGCTACAAAAACACGATTCGGCGACAACAAAAAGATACTAACCGCAGCCCTCCGCTTTCAATGAAAACGCCGCGTCCCAACGGCTGATTGCTAAAAATCGCAACTCTAAGAGGACACCATGATTCATTCCTTGCCCACCTACCCTCCCCGCCGCCCAGCTTTTGTTTTTCTGGCCCTCCTGTTCATGGGGCTCTGTCTCGCGCCCCTGTCTGGCTTAAGCCAGGCGGCAGGCAGCCCTCCGGAAACCTTTGCCGATCTGGCGGAAAAACTCAGCCCCACCGTGGTCAATATCTATACTACCCAGATGGTCAAATCCTCCCGCACGCCTCACGAGCTGTTCAACAACCGGGAGCTGCCCGAGCCCTTCCGCCGCTTTTTCGGCCTGCCCTCTCCCTTTGACCAGGAACAGCCCCGGCAGGAACAGAAACGGACCAGCCTCGGCTCCGGGGTAATCATCTCCAAGGATGGATATATCGTCACCAACAACCATGTTGTGGAAAACGCGGACACCATCAACGTGCGCCTGACCAATTTCGAAGAATACGAGGCCAAAATCATTGGCCGGGATCCAAAAACAGACCTCGCCCTCCTCAAGATCGCGCCCAAAAACGGTCTGCCGGCCACAGCCTTCGGAGATTCAGACAAATTACGGGTGGGAGACTGGGTCATGGCCATCGGCAATCCCTTCGGCTTTGAACAGACCGTTACCGCCGGGATTGTCAGCGGCAAGGGCCGCTCCCTGGGCAGCGGGCCCTATGAGAATTTCATCCAGACAGACGCCTCCATCAATCCAGGCAATTCCGGCGGGCCTCTATTCAATCTTAAGGGCGAGATGATCGGAATAAATTCCGCCATCTACAGCCGCAACGGCGGCAACATCGGCATCGGCTTCGCCATTCCTGCCAACATGGCGAAAAATGTGATTAACCAACTCAGAGAACATGGCTCTGTGGTGCGCGGCTGGCTTGGGGTGATGATCCAGCCCGTTACCCCTGAACTGGCCGCCCAATTCAAAATGGAACGACCCATCGGCGCCCTGGTGGGAGAAGTCACCCCTGACAGCCCGGCGGACAAGGCCGGCCTCAAACCTGGCGATATCATTATCGAATTCAACGGCAAGGAGATCTCCCAGACCAGCATGCTGCCCAATCTGGTGGCGGAAACCCCGGTGGGCAGCAAGGCGGAAATCACCCTGCACCGGAAAGGTGCGCTGAAAAAACTCCCCATTGTCATCGCCAAGCTCAAGGAGGAGCCAGCCCCCGCAGACGAATCCACAGAAAACCACAACAAACCTCTGGGGCTCGGGATACAGGATCTTACTCCGGAAATTGCCGCCGCTTTGGGCCTTACCGATAAACAGGGGGTGCTGGTTAACGCCGTTGAGCCGAATTCCCCTGCTGCGGAAGCGGGCTTGCGCAAAGGTGATTTAATTCTTGAGTTCAACCAGAAACCTGTTCGGGATGTGAAAGCCTTCCACAACGAAACCAAGGGCTTAAAGGCAAAAGCAACGCTCTCCTTTTTTATCAGGAGGAAGGGCCGCACCCAATTTCTGGGCCTGAAACTAAAATAAGATGAACTCGCGACGGCTCATTTTTTAACGCAGAGGCACAAAGTTTTAATCCCTTTATTTCAGCATGCTGCCTCTGCGTTTTGCTGTTACGTTTCTCAATTGTTACGAGGCTATCAATTTCCTTCCGAAACTCGGCAGCCAATGGCTACTTATTCGACAGGCGTGTTGTCCACGGCTATACCCTGAAAGAGATAACTGTGCATCTTGGTTTGCATTACAGCACGGCAGGCAGGCAGGCTTTTGCCAGGGCAGAGCAAGAAAGCTGATTTTCTAGACTTGACCCCACTTTTGCATCAGACAAAACTTTAGCGGGATACAGCTGCGTCCGCCGCCGCGACCTGGGCAACAGCCGCCCTTACCTTGTTGAGATCCTTGCGGCCAGGGGAAAACTCCACCCCGGAATTGAGATCCACGGCAAAGGGATGCGCCTGGCGGATCGCCTCGCCCACATTCTCAGGGGTTAGGCCTCCGGCCAGGACAACCGGTCGTGCCGGGGATAATTTTTTCAGCAACCCCCAGTCAAAGGTCTGCCCGGTGCCACCGGCAAGCTTCTCCTGAAAGGTGTCAAATAAAAAGGCGGCAACCTCTCCGGCATAGGGGGTCAGATCCTCCGTGCTCAGGGAATCCCTCACCCGAAAAGCCTTCAGCACCCGGCAGGAGATTTTCGCGCAACAGGCAGGAGACTCTGCCCCGTGCAGCTGCACCAGGCTCAGACCGCAGTACCGGACAATCTCGTTCACCGTTGCCGCTTCCTGATCGACAAAAACCCCCACTGCCTCAACAAAGGGCGGCAGGCTGGCGACAATTTCCCTGGCCCGCTCCGGATCAAGATACCTGGGGCTTTGCTCAACAAAGATCAGACCGATCGCGTCCACTCCGGCGGCCACCACAGCGGCGACCTCCGTGATCTCCCGCATCCCGCATATCTTGATCCGCGTTCTGGCCTTCATTCCCTTTATCCTTGCTCCCCGGCAACCAGCACGCGCAGGGCCTTGGCCGGATCGGCAGCCCGCATCAGGGTCTCCCCCACCAAAGCCGCTTTTACTCCATGCGCCGCCAGCCGCAACATGTCGTGATGATCGCGAATCCCCGACTCGCTCACCAGGGGGATCTCCGCCGGAATCATCTTCTGCAGGCGGAAGGTGGTGTTCAGGTCCAGGGAAAAATCGCGGAGATCGCGGTTGTTGACTCCGATCAGACGGCTGCCCGCAGCCACGGCCTTTGCGACCTCCGCCTCGTCATGCACCTCCACCAGGGCATCCATGCCAAGCTCTAAGGCCAGGGCCTGATACTCTTCTATCTGGGAGGTTTCAAGGATGGCGGCGATCAGGAGAATAGCATCGGCGCCGTAAGCCCGCGCCTCCTTGATCTGCAGGGGATCGATGATGAAATCCTTGCGCAGCACCGGCAGGGCGACCGCCGCCCGCACTGCCGGAAGATAGGCGAGTGAGCCCTGGAAAAAATCCACGTCGGTCAGTACCGACAAGGCTTGAGCCCCACCGGTCCGATAGCAGCGGGCGATGGCCACCGGATCGAAGTCGGCCCGGATCACCCCCTTGGAGGGCGAAGCCTTCTTGGCCTCGGCGATGACGGCCACGCCGGCAAAATCGGTGAGCGCCCGGATAAAGCCGCGCGGCGGCGGAATCTCCAGTTCGGGTGCAACAAGACCCCGGGCCTTGAGGGCCGCAACCTCTTCTTTTTTCCGGGCCACAATGGTATCTAAAATCAAGGCTGCACCGAACGGGAAAAGGCGACAAGCGCCTCCACCTTGTTGAGCGCCGCGCCGCTGGTCACCACCTCTCTGGCCAGGGCTACCCCAGAGACAAGATCCTTGGCGCGGCCGGCCGCCATCAGGGCAGCCCCGGCATTAAGCAAAACCATGTCCAGACAAGGCCCGGCCTTGCCGCTCAGCACCAGGCGCAGCTGGGCCGCCGCCTCGGACGCGGTTGCCCCGCCTTTGATCTCAGCCAGACTGGCCGTGGCCAGGCCCAGCTCGGCGGGATGAATGCTATAGGTTGTCAGTTCGCCATTGGCCCAATCGGACACACTGGTAGCCCCGGTGATCGTAATTTCGTCAAGATTGCCCTCGCCGCAGACCACCAGAGCGCGCCGGGTGCCAAGCCTGCCCAGCACCCGGGCCAGGGTTTCGGTAAGGGCGGGATCATACACCCCCATCACCTGAACATTGGCCCCGGCAGGGTTGGTCAGGGGGCCAAGGATATTGAAGATCGTCCTGATCCCGATTTCGCGGCGCGGGCCGATGGCATGCTTCATCGCCCCGTGCAGGGCAGGGGCGAACATGAAGCCGATGCCGATCTCCCGGATGCATTGGCCGATCTGCGCCGCGCTCAAATTTAAGTCCACCCCCAGGGCCTCCAGCACATCGGCGCTGCCGCAATGACTGGAAACGGAGCGGTTGCCGTGCTTGGCCACCGGAATCCCGGCCCCGGCCACAACAAAGGCGCTGGTGGTGGAAACATTGAAGGTGCCGGAGGCATCGCCCCCGGTGCCGCAGGTATCGACGAGAATTTCGCCCTCGGCAACCGCCTGCACCCTGGTGGCCTTGGCCCGCATCACCCTGGCCGCGCCGGTGATCTCCTCCACGGTTTCGCCCTTGATCCTGAGGGCGGTGATAAAGG
>MGTC01000049.1:29014-29780 GCA_001799255.1 Deltaproteobacteria bacterium RIFOXYD12_FULL_55_16 | reverse complement strand
GATGGCCTCCATCACCCCGACCATCTCCGCTTCGCTCAGGTCGGTGCCCGCCACCACTTTGGCAATGGCCGCTTTCATCATGGCAACATCTCCCGGCGCTGTCTGGCAAGAATCTCCGGGTAGTCCGGAGCAAGGAAATTTTTCAGCAACTGCACCCCGGCCGGGGTCATGATGGATTCAGGATGGAACTGCACCCCTTCCACCGGCAGGGTTCGGTGCCTGAGGCCCATAAGCTCCCCCTGGTCTGAACGCGCCGAGACCATCAAGCAGGCGGGCAGGTCGGATTCCCGCACCACCAGGGAATGGTAGCGCATGGCCTCAAAGGGGTTGGGCAGGCCGGTGAACACCCCCAGGCCATCGTGGCTGATGGGGCTGGTCTTGCCGTGCATCAGCCGCCCGGCCCGCACGGTTTGCCCGCCAAAGGCCTCGCCCAGAGACTGGTGCCCCAGGCAAACACCCAGCACCGGAATACGGGTGCTGAAAAAACGAATCGCCTCGATAGAGATGCCTGCCTGGGCCGGAGAGCAGGGGCCAGGAGAAATCAGCAGCCGGTCAGGAGCCAGAGAGGCGATGAAGGAGATATCCACCTCGTCATTGCGGAAGATCTTCATCTCGGCGCCCATCCCCCCAAGGGTCTGGACGATGTTGTAGGTAAAGGAGTCGTAGTTGTCGATAATAACGATCATATTCTTTCTCGCAGGTTGCCGGGGCTAAAACTCTTTTTCCGCCAACTCCACCGCCCGCCGCAGCCCCATGGATTTGTTGA
>MGTC01000049.1:13167-28918 GCA_001799255.1 Deltaproteobacteria bacterium RIFOXYD12_FULL_55_16 | reverse complement strand
TGGTGATACAAAAATCCATATTCCCGGAAAAACCAAAATAGCCGACCGAGCCGGCATAGGGGCCGCGCCGCTCCGGTTCAAGCTCTTCGATGATCTCCATGGCCCGGATCTTTGGGGCCCCGCTCACCGTGCCCGCAGGGAAGCAGGCGCGCAGGACGTCGAACTGATCCTTGCCGGGGGCCAGGGTGCCATGCACCCCGGAAACCAGATGCATGACATGGCTGTAACGCTCGACTACCAGCAGATCGCGAACCTCCACCGAGCCATAGCTGGCAACCCGCCCCACATCGTTGCGGCCCAGATCGACGAGCATCAGATGCTCGGCCCGCTCCTTGGGATCAGCCAGCAGCTCCTGTTCAAGGGCCGCGTCCTCTGCCCCGGTTTTGCCCCGCTTTCTTGTCCCGGCAATGGGACGCAGCTCGATATCCTCCTGCTCAAGGCGAACCAGAATCTCAGGGGAAGAACCGATCTGGATCAGATCCCCAAGCTTGAGATAAAAGAGATAGGGGCTGGGGTTGATATGGCGCAGAGCGCGGTAAAGTTTGAAGGGCGCCAGTTCGGTTTTGGTATGAAAGCGTTGCGACAAAACAACCTGGATGATATCACCGGCCTGGATATATTCCTTGGCCGCTTCCACCATCTTCTCGAAGGCATCCTCGCTCATGTTGGAGGTGAAGGCGTGGGGGGGGGTGGCCTTCCTGCTTAGGCCGCCAAGATAATCCGTCGGCATGGGGGCCTGCAGACGGACGATGACCTCCTCAATCTCGGCCTGCGCTTGCGCGTACAAGGCCGGAAGATCAGGCGCCCCGTCGGTCTGCACCAGATTAACCACGGTGAGCAGCTGCCTGAGGTTGTCATAGATCAGAACAGTTCGCGGTACCATGAAGGCGCTTTCGGGAAACTGGGCCAGGGGCGGGTTGCTTGCGGGCAACCGCTCCATAAACCGCACCATGTCATAGCCCAGAAACCCGACCGCCCCGCCAAAAAAACGCGGCAGCAACTCCGGATCGCAGGCCCGTGCCTTGCAGACATTAAAGGATTTAAGCAGATTTTGCAGAATCTCAAGCGGGTCGCCCTGTTGCTCATCCACCTTTCCCTCACGGGTGATGGTGATCCGGGCGCCGCTACTGGCAAAGGTGACGATAGGGTCAAACCCGATAAAGGAATACCGCCCCCATTTCTCACCCCCCTCAAGACTTTCAAAGAGAAAGGCGTTAGATTCTTCTCCAGCTACCTTGGCAAAGATGGTCAGCGGCGTATCGAGATCCGCGACGATCTCCCGATAGATCGGCACCAGACCGGCATCGACCGCCAGGTGTTCAAACTCCTGCAGGGAAGGTCGGAACATATCTGCTCCTCAGCTCATAAAAAAAGCCATGGAACACTGACGTCCCATGGCTTTTTCTGGTTTTCACTCAAAAAGAAACACTCTTCATAATATACAGGCTGATCCCTGCGCATGGAGGAAGAGGCACAAACAGCCCTTGATCGGAAAGGCCTGAGGAAAACCTCATCCCCGAGGCCAGAAAACCGCGTCAGGATAGGCTCCAGCCGCTACCGGCTCGCGATTATTATACAGCGCTCAGCAAGGCGTTTACCCGCTTGGTCAAACGGGAAACCCTGCGGGAAGCATTCTTTTTGTGAATGGAACCTTTTACCGCTGTTTTCTCAATAACAGGAATCGCCAACTTCAACGCTTCCTGTGCTTGATCTCCAGCTTTCAGAGCAACAGCCTCCAGGACTTTCTTTACAACGCCCTTCATCTTGCTCTTGTTGGAACGATTGCGAAGCCGTTGCAACTGGTTCTGACGATTCCGTTTCTCGGCGGATTTATGATTAGCCAATTCTCAACTCCTATTTCCTGTATAACTCGTTAATTTGTGTCACGATCCTGATTAACTCTTCCCTTTAACCTTTCCCTGCGACACCGACAGGAAGGATGCTGGAAAATTTTGTGAACATAAAGTAATTCCCCTGCCTTGTCAAGCAACAACTGGACAAGCTGGATGTTTTCATAAGCGTGCGCGAAGCTCTTCACAAAAATCTAATTTCATTGCCTGGCGCCATGACCAATCTCCTTAATTTTTTTTAAAAAAATTCATTCATGCCCCTTGCCGGGCGCCCTGCTTTTCGTTTACTTTAGAAAAGCAGCCAGTCATTTTTATCCCCATTTTATTATTAACGAGCCCGGATCCCCAGATGCTGGAATTCGCACAGTCACTTCGCTGGCAAGACATCTTCGATATCATGATCGTCTCATTCATCATCTATCGTATCATGCTGCTGATCCGGGGAACCCGCGCTGTCCAGATGCTGATTGGCATTGTGGTTCTCATCATGCTCTATTTTGCGGCCAGAGAGCTTGAATTTCTGACCCTGTACTGGCTGCTGGGCACCTTTTTAAGTTCGATCTTCCTGATCATCATCATCATCTTCCAACGGGATATCCGGCGAGCCCTCACCCAGGTTGGACGGCAAACCACCTTTTCCAAACCCCAGGAAAACATGGTTCCCATTCTCCTCGAAATTGTCAGGGCGGCACAGCAGATGGCCCAGCGCAAGATCGGCGGCCTCATCGTCATCGAGCGGGAGACAGGACTCAATGACTACATCGAATCCGCCCATGACCTTGACGCCATCGTCAGCAGACAGCTGCTGGTCAGCATTTTCCAGACCACCGCTCCCCTCCATGACGGAGCGGTGATCATCCATAATGACCGGATCAGTTCGGCCGGCGCCCTGCTGCCCCTCACCAGAAACCCCTATGTCAGCAAACAGCTTGGCACTCGCCATCGGGCAGCCATCGGGCTTTCCGAGGAAACAGACGCGGTGATCATCGTTATCTCGGAAGAAACCCAGAAGATATCCCTGGTTCAGCACGGAGCCATAACCTCAGGTCTCGACGAAAACGCCCTCAGAAACCAACTTGACGCCATCTTTACTCCCAAGGAAAATATCCCACCCCTGTTATGGAAAAACTGGCTGAATAAATAATGATGACCTCGAAAAAAAAACATAAAACCCCAGACCCGCCGCCGGAATTCAAGCAATTACCCAGCGATAACCGTTACAACCGCGGCTTTTCGCGCTTGCAGCAGACAATCAGCCGCCTGCTCAGTCAAAGCATCCTCAACTGGCCAAACAATTGGGGGCTGAAACTCATCTCCCTGATCTTTGCCCTTCTCCTCTGGTATTTCGTGGTGGGCGAGGACAAGGTTGACACCACGGTTTATATTCCGGTGGAAATCGTCAATCTGCCCAAGGAACTGATCATCTCCAACAACCAGTTCAAAAAACAGCTGGAAGCCACAGTCAGCGGCCCCCGAGGCCTGATCAGCGGCCTCAACCGCCAGCGGATCACCCGAACCATCAATCTTGCCAAGGCCACCCCAGGCACCCTGGTCATCCGCAACGAACCAGAAACCATCCCTTTTCCGCGAGGCGTAACCGTTTCGCGCATCCAGCCCAACCACATCACCCTGCTCATCGACGAACTGGTTGAAAAGGAACTGACAATCCAGGCCAGAACCTCAGGCGCTCCAGCCAGTGGCCACGAACTGGTGGAGGTGGTTTTCGAGCCCAAGTTCATCAAGATATCCGGCCCCAAGGCCATTGTGGGCCGGGAGAAACTCCTGACGGCGAAACCCATCGACATCAGCGGACTGAAAGGGCCGACAACCATCCAGGTTTCCCTGGAACTGCGCCCGGCGCTTCTTGAACTCATGGGTGAAACCGTAGTCACCGCCAATGTGGTAATCCGCGAAAAAACGAGGCGACCATGAAGAAATTATTCGGTACCGATGGAATCAGGGGGGTGGCGAACACCTACCCCATGACCACCGAAATCGCCATGCAGATCGGCCAGGCCCTCGCCTCTCTGGTCAAGGACATGCGCCGCGGCCACCGGATCGTCATCGGCAAGGATACCCGCCTTTCCTGCTATATGCTTGAAAATGCCCTGGCCGCCGGCATCTGCTCCATGGGGGTGAACGTCCTCCTGGTCGGGCCGCTGCCCACGCCAGGCATAGCCTTCATCACCACCAGCATGCGGGCCGACGCCGGGGTGGTAATCTCCGCCTCCCACAACCCCTTCCAGGACAACGGCATCAAGATCTTCGCCCGAAACGGCTTCAAGCTCCAGGACGAACTGGAACTGGAGATCGAAAATCTGGTCTTTTCCCGGAAGATGCCGACCCTGCGGCCAGTGGCCGAGGAGGTGGGCCGCGCCACCCGGCTCGATGACGCCAAAGGCCGCTACATCGTCTCGTTAAAGAATACCTTTCCCCAGGAATACACCCTGGACGCCTTTCACCTCGTGCTAGACTGCGCCAACGGCGCCACCTACGGGGTTGCCCCCCATGTCTTTGAAGAGCTGGGGGCCACAGTCACCACCCTTTCGGCAGAGCCGGACGGCACCAACATCAACCGCGATTGCGGCGCCCTGCACCCGGAACACATGGCCGCCAAGGTTCGGGAACTCGGGGCTGATCTCGGCATCGCCTTAGACGGCGATGGCGACCGGCTCATCGTCGCGGATGAACGCGGCAACATCATAGACGGCGACCATATCATGGCCATCTGCGCCGCCGACCTGATCAGCCGTAAAAAACTGAAGAAAAAAACCCTGGTTGCCACGGTGATGAGCAACCTCGGCCTGGAAGAAGCCATGCGGCGCATGGGCGGGGCCATGGTTCGCACCCAGGTAGGCGACCGCTATGTGGTGGAAGAGATGCGCAAGTCCGGCTACAATTTCGGCGGGGAACAATCAGGGCATCTGATATTCCTGGAGCACAACACCTCCGGCGACGGCATCCTCGCCGCGCTCCAGCTGCTGGCGGTGATGATCAAGAAACACCGGCCCCTGTCAGAGCTGGCCGCCATCATGGAAAGCTTTCCCCAGGTGCTCAAGAATGTCCGCACCGCTGAAAAAATCAACACTGCCCGCATCCCCGGTTTCAGTAAAAGGCTTAAAGAAATGGAAGATAAACTTGGCCAGGATGGCCGGATCCTCGTTCGTCCCTCCGGGACTGAACCCGTTATCCGGGTCATGGTGGAAGGCAAGGACGAAGGGTTAATCAACACCATGGCTGACGAACTCTGCGAGATGATCCGCAAAGCTGACACCGCCGAAGCCTAAGAAAAGCATCTTGCCACCACCATAATGGCAGTCTGGCAAAAAGTATCCGATGGCTAAACAAAAAATCCGGCTCGACCAGCTCCTGCTCCTGCGCAAGCTGACCCCCACCCTGCAAAAAGCCCAGGCTCTGATCGCTGCGGGCCAGATTCTGGTAAACGAGCAGATGGCCGACAAGATCGGCTCGACCTTTGCCGAGGACTGCCAGATACGGCTCAAGGAAAAGGCCTGCCCCTATGTGAGCCGGGGGGGGCTCAAACTGGCGGCTGGTCTGGACTATTTCCAGATTGACCCCGCCGGTCTTGTCTGCGCCGATATCGGCGCCTCCACCGGTGGCTTCACCGATTGCCTGTTGCAGTACGGGGCGGCAAAGGTCTATGCGATTGATGTCGGCTATGGCCAGCTGGCCTGGAAGCTGCGCCAGGATCCACGGGTGGTGGTGCGGGAAAGAACCAACGCCAGATATCTGCAAAGCGGCGATCTTGAAGAGCCTCTCGACCTGGCAGTAATCGACGCCTCGTTTATCTCCCTCAAAACGCTGCTGCCGCCGCTGCTTGTTCTTTTTCAGGGGGCTATCCGGGTACTGGCCCTGATCAAGCCGCAGTTCGAGGTCGGCAAAGGCCAAATCGACACGGGCGGGGTCGTCCGCGACAACAGCCTGCACGAGAAGGTGATTGACGAGATCAGGCAATTTGCCAACGGGCTTGGCCTCATCCCGGTTGGCGTCAGCCCATCCCCGATCCTTGGCCCCAAGGGCAATCGGGAGTTTTTGCTCTACCTTGTTTCCGAAACAGGATAGCGCTTGCCGCGCCAGAAGAAATCATCCCGCTGCCGCTCTGGCAGGTCATGAGCAAAACTGGCCATCAAGCCGGAAGCAACAACCAGATTACAGAGATCCTCATCCAGCTCTCCCAGATCAACCATGTCTTCCAGAATGCCCACGGCTTCGGAAAGTATTTTCCCCTGCTTGTAAGGCCGATCCGCAGCGGTCAGCGCTTCCAGCACATCGGCTAAGGCCAGCATTCTCGCGGGCAAAGGGATGGCGCCGTTTGCAAGCCCCAGGGGATAACCGGTGCCGTCCAACCTCTCATGATGCATGCCGGCATAGACCGGGACATTGCGGAATTTCTTCGGGAAGGGCAGGCCCTCCAGCATCCTGATGCTCATTTCCACATGATGGTTCAGCACCTTGCGTTCCGCCGCCGTCAAGGTGCCTTTCGCTATGCAGAGATTTTCAACCTCATCGAACGCGAGCAGGGGCAGCTCAACCCCGCTCATGATACAGGTTATCCCGGCGAGCCGCCGCATCTTCTCAATACTGTCAGCCGACAACCCCTCGCCGCCCAGGTTGATCATCTCGAGAAAACTGACGATCTCCTGCCATTCTTCCGTTTTCCCAACAGGCCGTGAGGGAGAAAAGCCTCCTCCCGTCCTCAGGCCAGGTTGGCTGGCCAATTGAGCAACCTCGTCATTCAGTCTGAAGATCTCCACCCGATGCCGAATCAGTTCTATCCGGTCAAAGATGGTCTCAAGCTTGGTCGCCTTGTCCAGAAGATGCTCCGGGGTGGTAATCTTCCCCACATCATGCAGCCAAGCCGCCATCCTGATTTCGGCAAGCTCGTCGGCGTCAAAGCTGACCAGGGCAAACTTACCAGTATCGGCCCTGTTCACCTCAAGAGCTATCTGTTCGGTGAGATTTGCAACCCGGAAAACATGTCCTGCCGTGAAGGGGGATTTTTCATCAATGGTGTCGCCGATTGTCCGCACAAAAGCGTCCAGCAGATTTTCAAGCCCCCGGACCAGCCGTATCTTGGTAAGGGCAATGGCCGCCTGCGAGGCCAGGCTCATAACCATCCCCACCTCATGCTCGGGAAAGGCGACAACCGCGCCGGTCTCCCGATCCTTGGCATTAAGAAGCTGCAACACCCCGACCACCTCATCCTCATGATCCCGCAGGGGAATCACCAGCATCGAGCAGGAGCGATAGCCGGTGGAGGCGTCAAAATCACGGGTTCCCTGAAAATCAAAGCCTGCGGCGTCATAGACATCGTAAATATTGACCGGCTCGCCGGTAAGGGCGCAGTGAGCGGATACATTACGGTGATTCTCCTGGTTGTCCGCAAGGCGCAGCGGCACGGAAGGCCAGGAGATGGCCTCCCCGCTTCCTCCCATGAACACCCCAAGCGAATCATTCTGCACAATGGCGAAATCAAGGGCCTCCCGCTCGCCCTCCTTGATATACAGGGTGCCGCCCTCGGCATTGGTAAAGCGCCGGGCCTCCCGAACGATCCTCTCCAGAAGCCGGTCTATGTTCTTTTCCGAAGACAGGCCCAGCCCGATCTTTACCAGTTGCGAAAGATGATTTTCCTGGGCTGCGCTGAAGACCAGAACTTCCTGAACAATCCGCTCGGCCAGACCTGCGACAACCTTCGCCGGAACATCGGCCATTTCCTGCCCGGCGTAGTCTTCAATCCCCTGCACGACCTTCTGGACAAGCAGCTCCACTGCCGGCTGCCTGCAACTCCGAGCCTTTTCCTGGAAAGTATCCATGGCCTTTTCCCTTGCCAGCGAATGTTTAAAACTTTGCGACCTTGCGCCTCTGCGTTAAAAAATGAGTTGTTACGAGTCCATCAATTTTAGTCCCCCGTTTCCCTGCTCAGCCCGTGGCGAAACAAACATTTTTCTATTATAATGCCGCCGTATGGAATATATTTTCCTGATCCGTACCAGAGCAAATGATATCATAGGCCCCCAAAAAACAGGCTCGTTGCCCATGCGCCATGTTCGCAGACTATTGACTGCTGTTGTCTTTCTTGGCCTCGCTTTCTCTGCCGCAGGCTCCAGCCCGAAAGAACAGGTGCTGGACAATTACCAAAACGGCCTGTCGCCGGGCTGGGAGACGAAGTCCTTTGTCGGCCAGACCCATTATACGGCAGAAAACAACGACAAACAATTCTATATTAAGGCGACAAGCACCGCCGCCGCCTCCGGTCTTTTCCACAAAATTGACTATGACCCAAAGGAACAGCCGATCCTTCGCTGGAGCTGGAAGATCGAGCGCACCCTCGCCAGGGGGGACGAACGCACCAAGGCGGGGGATGATTATGCGGCCAGGATCTATGTGGTCTTCCCCTCCCTTCTTTTCTGGAACACCAGGGCGCTCAACTACGTCTGGGCCAACAGGCTGCCCAGGGGTGAGGCCCTGCCCAACGCCTTTACCGCCAATGCCATGATGATCGCGGTGGAGAGCGGCAACGGGCGCGCCGGTCAATGGCTGAACGAGGAGCGCAATATCTATGAAGATTTCAAAAAATATTTCAAGCGCGAGCCTCCCAGGGTGGGAGCCATTGCCATCATGACCGACACCGACAACACCGGCGAAAGCGCCACCGCCTGGTACGGCCCCATCATCATTGGCAGAAAGTAAATGCTGCCCCGCCCCGGATCTGCTTTGTGGATACCGCTTGCCAACGATTGACTTGCTGGCGCGAAAATGCTACCTTTGATGCAGTGTAAGGCTCAGGCCTGCTCTGCCTGGCCATACTGTTATTTCCAAAGTTTCCCTTCTCCAGGAGTTTATCCATCATGACCAAGACCTCTCCTTTTTTCCGGCTGTTCCTGCTCTGCGGTTTTGCCTGCACCCTTTTTCTTACCCTCGACAGCACCGCCCACGCCACCCCGACAAAGACTGCGGTCAAGACTGTCTCTAAAAAAGCTGCCACTAAGGCAGCTCCGGAAAAGGCCCCTGCCAGTGGGACAAAATACGCCAGTGTCCTGAAAGACGGGGCCAATATCCGTTCCGGCCCGGAGGCGAAGAAAGAAATCCTCTGGACGGTATACAAGGGGTTCCCGTTGCAGATCATCTCCCTTCAGGGAAAATGGGCCCAGGTGACCGACTTTGACGGAGATAAGGGCTGGATCACCACCGATCTTCTCGCCAAAGAGAAAACCGTTATTGTCAAAGCCACCAGCGCCAATCTGCGGGCTGGCGCGGGAAAAGACTACGAAACCGTGGCGGAAGTCAAGCATGGCGTGGTTTTCAAACCCCTGGCCACCGAAGGCGAATGGGTCAAGGTCAAACATGCGGACGGAACCACCGGCTGGATGCTGGGCAAGCTGCTCTGGCCCAATTAAGATGGGCTCGCAGAAAGAGATGGTTTCCATAGCCACCATCGGCCCGGAAGGCTCTCACGCCTGGCAGGCGGCCCGCCAGTACAACCCAGCCGCGACAATCAGGCTCTTCCCGAATCTAACCGCAGTATTCAAGGCCTTTGCCGCCAAGGAGACCGATCTGGCCCTGGCGCCGGTCTACAATACCCACGAGGGACAGAGCAAAGAATACAGCCGCCTGATCACAGCTATGAGTACCTGCTTCTGGCAGGACAACATCGTTATGCCCATCCATCTTTCCCTGGGCTCTCTTTCCGCCACGGAACCGATCAGCATGCTTCAGGGAAAAAGCGAGGCGCTGCGGCAATGCGAAGATTACATCACCAGCGTCTACCCGGAAGCCACCCTGACCTCGGTGCGCGATCTTGACGCAGCGGTAAGCAAAATCAAGCAGCAGGGGCTTGCCGGGCATGGGGTAATCGAATCGGAGGAGGCGCTGCGCGCCTACGGTCTGACCCTCCGCGCCAGGGAAATCGTACCCCACAACCGGACTCGCTTCGCGGTGTTGGGCCCGGCCCCGGCCCCCCGCACCGGTTACGACGCTACAGCCATAATCACCACCCCGATCAAGGATCGGGTCGGCATCCTGGCGGATATTTTACATGAGTTCACCAAGCGCAGCATCAATCTGATCGACCTGCAAACGGAAACCGACCCCAAAAGCCAGAAGCTGCAATTCTTCATCGAGTTTGAAGGACATCTTTCTGACGCGCGGGTTCGCGCGGCTATCGAGCGCATCGAGCACCAGATCATTGCAGAGCCCGGTTCAGTGCGGGTTCTGGGCAGCTTTCCCAGGGTGGACATGCGGGTCAAGCGCATCAAGACCTTTGGTTTCATCGGCAGCGGCGAGATGAGTCTCTGGTTTGCCGAACGCTTGCAGAGCGAGGGCTACGAAACCATGATCACCGGCCGCCACAGCGCACTGCGGCCCGAAGAGATGGTCCCTCAGGTGGAGGTGGTGGTTATCTGTGTGCCCATCAGCGCCACGCCTGCGGCGGTAAGGGAATACGGCCCGAAGCTGGCGGAAAACCAGGCCCTGATTCTGCTGGTCGGCGAGGCGGAAAACGTGCTGGACACCGCCCTGACTCACACCAGGGAGGGGGTGGAGGTGCTGCTGGTTCATAACCTGTGGGGGCCGCAGGCCGCAACGATGAAGGATAAAAACGCCTCGGTGGTTCGCACTGCCCGAAGCGGGGTGTTGAGCAGCGAGTTCGAGGCCTTTCTCTACAAACACGGGGCCAAAATCTCCTTCGATACGCCAGAGCAGCACGACCTGATGATGGGGGTCAGCCAGAAGCTGCCCACCTCCATTTCCGTGGCCCTGGCCCTGGCTCTCAAGGACAACGCCATCCTCCCGGAGGCCATTGGCAGCCATGCCACCCTTACCTCGCTTTACTCCATCCTTTCCATGGCCAGAGTGCATAGCCAGAACCCCCGCACCTACGCGGAGATCATGGCCACCAGCGGCCAGGGACGCCGCATTATCGAAAGCTTTGCCGAAAACCTGGGCAAGATCACGAAACTGGCCGAATCCGGCGAGATCGAAGCACTCTGCACCCTGATCGAGAACAATCGGCAATATCTCAGCGAGGCATTCCTCAAAGATCGAATGCAGCAGGCCCTAGCCGTGGATACCACCCTGGGCCGGGTACTTAGCCGCGACTGATTTCTGTGCCCAGAAATTGACAGGCCTGCACAAACAAGCCTTGACTCCCTGTTCTTTTTTTCTATATGCTGTAACCTGTTGAAGTAATTCAGGCAAACACCCCACGATTAGACCGCTGCGCAGAGGAGAAAGATGGCCAGACAACAGATAACCATAGGCAAAAAAATCGGCGGCGGCTTTGGCATGGTGTTGCTTTTGACCGCTCTGCCCATCGGCATCTACCAGTTCGCCCTCTTCTCCGCCACCTCCGCTTTTACCGGCCTGATCGAGATGGAGATGGCCATTGCCGTGCATGCCAACGCCGCCATGGTCAACCTCAATAAGTGCCGCCGCTTTGAAAAGGATCTCCTCCTGTCCCAGGATCCGGAAAAAATCAAAGCGCAGCGAGGCAGCATGGCTGGCCTTGAGTATGAGCTGGACAACATTGAAGCCCTCGCCAAGAAAGACAGCCAAGCCAGCGAGATCGAGAAGATTAAGGAGATCAGATCACTGGTGGCAGTCTATCAGAAAAATTTCGAGACCATGGCCGCAGCTCCGGTCTATGAACAGATGAGCCTTGAGCCAAAGGTTCAGGAGGCCGCCAGGGCTGCGGAATCGGCCCTGGAAGTCCTTGACAAGAGCGTGCAGGATCAAGCAAACCAGGGCAAGATTACCACTGAGAAACAGGCCAGGTTCCTCGGCTTGCTGGCCCTGATTCTGGGCGCTGTCACCATAGCCAGCGGCGCGGCCCTGGCCTTTTTCCTGGGCCGGGCAATCTCAACCGACCTCAAGCAGGTCAGCCTGAGCTTGAACGAGGGGGCGGAGCAGGTGGCCGCAGCAGCGGCCGAGGTCTCCTCCTCCAGTCAGACCCTGGCTGAAGGCGCTTCCCAGCAGGCGGCGGCAGAGGAAGAGACCTCCGCCGCCCTGGAAGCGGTCGGAATCATGATCAAACAAGATGCGGACAACGCCAGCCAGGCTGACCAGCTGATGAAGGGGGCCAACACCGTAATTATCAACGCGGATGCGTCCATGAAAAAGCTCACTGCCTCCATGCAGGAGATCTCAACCGCCAGCGCCCAAACCCAGAAGATCGTAAAAACCATCGACGAGATCGCCTTCCAGACCAATCTGCTGGCCTTAAACGCTGCCGTAGAGGCAGCCAGGGCCGGTGAGGCAGGGGCCGGATTCGCGGTAGTAGCCGATGAGGTTCGCAACCTGGCCATGCGGGCTGCGGAGGCGGCAAAAAACACCTCGAATCTCATCGAGAGCACGGTGCAGAAGGTCGACACCGGCAGCGCCCTGGTCAAGGAAACAAGTGAGTCCTTCAATGTCGTCGCCGAATCCACCATCCGCATCGGCACAATCATCACCGAGATGGCCAAAGCGGCAATCCAGCAGGCCAACGCCATCACCCAGGTCACCAAGGCCATCCACGATATCGACACCGTGACTCAGAGTAACGCGGCGGCGGCGGAAGAATGTGCGGCCGCCTCAGAAGAGCTGCACGCCCAGGCGGAAATGATGAAGGTCTCGGTAAGGAACCTGCTGGAAATGGTGGGCGGCGCCAAGAGCCAGGCAAAAGCTCGACCTGAGGCAGGAAGGTTAAAACGGCTCCCCACTCCGGCGCGGGTCAACGCCAAAAGGAAGGCAGCTCCGGCCAGAAAGGCCCTTCCCCCTGTGGATAAGACCACATCGGCCAAGGAAGCAAAGCCTCAGGAACTCATTCCCTTTGGCGACGATGAATTCGAAGATTTTTGATTATTAAAAAAAACGGGAACTTTTATTGTAAGGGAGAGGTCTTAACCATACAGGCAAGTAAAATCCAGGAATCTCCTCCTCCTGGCCTCTTATTCATCCTGCCTGGGGCATTCCCCTTTCCTCCTCGCCGCCCCCAGCGGCACGCAGAGGCCATTTCCACCCCCCTCCGGAAATGGCCTCTGTTTTTTTCAAGAGCCTTCACAAGACAACCTGAATCGTTACACTCCTTCCCCTTACAGCTCCTTGTGCCATTTCAGTGATACATAACGGCCATGTTATTCTTTCACAACGGCTAAAGGCAGGCAGGTGGTTTTTTTCTTCAAGGCTGACGGCCAACCAAAAAACATTTTTTACTTGATAAGCTTTCCCAGATAATACTATCCTGATCACCAGAGAGTTTTACATGTCAAAACGACAACCAAGCAAACCGGAGACAACAATGGCGTTTTTAACCTGGCAGGACAGGTATTCCGTGGGTATCGGGCAAATCGATGACCAGCACAAACAGCTGATCAACATGATCAACGAACTCAACGACGCTATGCTGACAGGCAAGGGCAAGAATGTCCTGATGACGGTGCTGAACAAATTAGCCGAATATTGCGTGAGCCATTTTGCCGTTGAAGAAAAGCTGTTCGACGTCCATGTCTACCCGGAAACCGCTGATCACAAGGAGAAGCACCATAAGATGACCACCAAGGTCAAGGCACTCATCGGCGAGGTGCAAAGCGGCAAAAGCACCATCAGTATCGAGGTGATGAACTTCCTCAAGAACTGGCTGGACAAACATATCATGGAAACGGATAAAAAATACGGCCCCTACCTGAACAGCAAGGGCGTCAAGTAAACGGCTTTCCGCATAACCGTTTCGGGCCACAAGGAACCAGCCATCTCCGCTCCTTTTGGCCTCTTCCCCTCACACCTCCATCCCAGAGATTCCCCATGAACTGCCGGATCAACCTCGACACTTACCGCTGCAACAGTTGCGAAACCTGCGTGGTCATCTGCCCGGAGGTCTTCCGGATGAACCCTGCTCTGGAAAAAGCAGAACCCATCTCCGACACCGTGACGTGCAGCGAATCTCTGGAACGGGCCGCCGCCATGTGCCCGGAAAAATGCATCGAGCTCGAACAGGTTTGAGACACTTCCTTCTGTTCTCCTAAGCCATATTTTTCTCATATTTTTTTACATCTGGTTTTGTCGTTGTGATAAGCTAGCAACACAACTTCATTGCCCCGGCGAGAGGTATCCTTCGGAAACTCTTGCTCGCCACAACCATTTGGAGAACAAAGCCATGAAAAAAGTTTTTGCTTCTGCCATCGCTGCTGCCATGTTGTTCAGTGTCATGCTGACCTCTGCCTCTGCGGCGGAGATCATCTGCTGGTTCCCGCCCGACTGGAGCAGCAAAACGCAACAGGCTCAGGATATAACCAAGGCTCTTTCCGACAAAACCGGGCTCACCATTAAACCCCAGATCGCCATAAGCTATCCTGAAATCATCAAGGCCTTTTCCTCTACCAGTCAGAACCTGGTCTACGTCGGCTCGTTTGTCCAGGCGATCATCAAGGCTAAAGATCTGGGCACCGCCCTGGTACAGAATATTGACGGCAAAGAGCTTTATTCCGGAGTCCTGGTTTATATCAAGGGAAGAAATCCCGAGGATATCCTGAAAAATTCGCCGACCGAAATAGCCTTTGCCAAGGCAGCCTCCTCGGGCGAAACGGCCGCCAAGGCCGCGACTGGCGGCAAGGCCAACCTGGCCAGGGCCAGCCATGCCGAAGCTTGCACCGCCGTCGTTACCGGCAGGGCCCAGGCCGGTGTGGTTAAAAACTGGTGGTGGGAAAAAAACAAGGACAAGTTTCCAACCCTTGACATGTACAAGATCCCTGGAATCTCCATCGAAAAGAACCCGGACAATATCCTTACCGCCTCCAAGTCTATCCCGGCAGATATTCAGGCAAAAATCAGCGCCGCAGCCATCGCCTCCAGTGCTGCATTCGGCGCCCCGAAGATGGCGCCTTTTGACCAGAGCAGGCTTGCCTTCCCTCTCGAACTCATGAAAAAAGGCCATATCGATCCTAAAAATTACACCTTTTAAGTCAGAGGCCTCCACCCAGTTCCCTTCCCCGTCAACCTGTCTTTTTCTGCCGGGGAAGGGCTTCCCTCTTTTCGCCGCCACAAAACGTTGTCCAACCCGGGAATTCGTCTTCACCAGACAGCGATATTTCCGCTATCCCCCGCAACAAAAATCGGCTATATTTGTGACCCGATTCGGGCCGCGATCACTGGCGTGTCGGTAATCCTGCTCCATTGCAGCCCTCTTGCCGTCCCTTGCGGCACACCTTCATCAAGAAAACAGGAGAAACACCAGATGAAACTTATTCTTTTAGGCGCACCAGGCGCAGGTAAAGGCACGGTGGCTAAGCTGCTCACCGCCATCGACGGCTCGGTGCAGATTTCCACCGGCGACATTCTGCGCGGCGCGGTTCAGGCCGGCACCGAGCTTGGCAAGGAAGCAAAAGACTACATGAATCGGGGCGACCTGGTTCCCGATTCACTGATCATGGGGATTATGGAAGGTCGCCTCCAGGAACCCGACTGCGCCAGGGGCTTTCTCCTGGATGGCTTCCCGCGCACCATTCCCCAGGCCGAAGCCTTGACCACGCTCTTAAAAAAACTAGGCATCACCCTGGATATGGTCGCCTCCATCGATGTGCCCCGCGAGGTGATCTTCGATCGGCTCTGCACGAGAAGAACCTGCGCCAATCCCTCCTGCCAGGCGATCTACAACACCAAGAGCAACCCGACCAAGGTCGAAGGGATCTGCGACAAGTGCGGCAGCCCGGCGATCCAGCGCGAGGACGAAACCCAGGAGGCCATCGCCCACCGCCTGGACACCTACAACGAAAAAACTGCGCCTCTAGCCGGTTTCTACGAGAAGGCCGGCCTGCTCAAATCCATCGTCGGCACCTCCAGCGATGTGGTGGTTGACGCCATCAAGAAACAACTTGGCCTCTAAGATCCCGGAGATTACCATCATCGGC
>MGTC01000049.1:0-13088 GCA_001799255.1 Deltaproteobacteria bacterium RIFOXYD12_FULL_55_16 | reverse complement strand
CTGGCAGGCCGCCCGGCGCGGCTGCTCGGTAAGGCTCTACGAAATGAAGCCGGTGCGCTTCAGCCCGGCCCACGAATCGCCGCTGCTGGCGGAACTGGTTTGCAGCAATTCCCTGCGCGCAGCCGAGGTCTCCTCTGCCGTTGGGCTGCTCAAGGAAGAGCTGCGCCGCTTAGGCTCCCTGATCATGGCTGCGGCCGATCAGACCCAGGTTCCGGCCGGCCGGGCCCTGGCTGTTGATCGCGACCTCTTTGCCCGGTTCATCACCGAAAAGATCGAAACGCATCCCGCTATCACCGTGATCCGGGAAGAAGTTACCGAAATCCCCCCTCCCGGAAACGGGCCGCTCATCCTGACCAGCGGCCCGCTGACCTCAAGCCCGCTTGCCGCCTCCCTGGCCCAGCTCACCGGCGAAGAGCACCTGGCCTTTTACGATGCCATCGCTCCCATCGTTGCCGCCGATTCCCTGGACATGAGCATCGTCTACCGGGCCTCCCGCTATGACGACGGGCCGGGCGACTATCTTAACTGCCCCTTAAACCGTGACGAATACGCGGCCTTTATCGCCGCCCTGCGTTGCGCCGACAAGGTGGCGCTCAAGGAATTCGAGGAACAGAAATACTTCGAGGGCTGTCTGCCTATCGAGGTGATGATGGAGCGCGGCGAAAATACCCTCCGCTTCGGGCCCATGAAACCGGTGGGCCTGCCCGACCCGAGAACCGGCCGCGACCCATACGCCGTGGTTCAGCTCCGCATGGAAAAAAAGGACGGACTGTTCTACAACATGGTGGGTTTCCAGACCAAGCTGACCTATGCCGCGCAACAGGAGGTGTTCCGCCTGATTCCCGGCCTGGCTCAGGCCCGATTCGCCCGGCTCGGCAGCATCCACCGCAACACCTTTGTCTGCGGGCCCAAGGTGTTGCTGCCCAGCCTGCAAGTGAAAAACCGACCCGACCTTCTCCTGGCCGGACAGCTCACCGGGGTGGAAGGCTATGTGGAATCCACGGCCATGGGCTTGCTGGCCGGAATAAACGCAGTGCGGCTGGCTAATGGCCAGGCGGGGCTTGAGCTGCCCAACGACACCGCCCTGGGCGCCTTGATCGGCCATCTGACCCAGACCGACCCCAGGCATTTCCAGCCCTCCAATATCAACTTCGGCCTGTTCCCGGCCCCAATCTTGGCAACGAAGCTTCCCAAAAAACAACGAGGACAACACCGTGCAGAAACAGCCCTGGCTTCCCTTAAACAATTCTGCGACGCAGAAAAGCTGGAACCGGCTTAAGCATGAACGCCGCTTTTTTTGCCTTCTTCTGCTTTTCGGCCTGCTGATCCTCTCCGTGGCTCAGCCTTCCGCCGCCGCCCAGCGCCTCCCCCTGCAACAGCTTGAGCTTGCCTTTGACCTTGACAGACACAGGCTCACCGGCAAGGCCGTCATCAGCATCCCTGCCCAGACCGCAGTCACCATCGCTCTTGCGGGCCTTGAGCTCACAGCCCTGCAACTGGACAACACCCCTCTCCAGGCAAAAGAGCAGGTGCTTATCCCGGCGGCCCCCCATGAGCAGCAGCTAACCATCAACTATCACAAAACTTACGCTGACAACCAGGCAGACGGACTCATCGGCAACAACGGCATCGCCCTTACCGGCCTCTGGCATCCGCGCCTAGACACCGACTGCCATTATGCGCTGACCGCCGCTGTCCCCAAGCAGTTTGCCGCCATCTCCGAAGCCGAGGAGATCAGCGACACGGTGGCCGGAGAGATCCGCACCGTCAGCTTCCGCTTCAGCCATCCCCTGCGCGGCCTCAACCTTGTGGCCGGCCCCTATATCGTGGAGCAAGAACCCATCGGCCCCGGCCAGACCCTCTATTCCTACTTCTTCCCTGAAGACCGGGAACTGGCCGCAGAATACCGCAAGAAAACGCTTGCCTATCTCAAACGCTACCAGGAACTGATCGGCCCCTATCCTTACAAACGTTTCAGCATCGTAGAAAACCGGCTCCCTACCGGCTACGCCATGCCCACCTTCACCCTGCTTGGTCAGGCCGTGGTTCGTCTGCCCTTCATCACCGAAACCTCCCTGGGCCATGAGGTGCTGCACAGCTGGTTCGGCAACTCGGTTGCCCCGGATTTCGCTCAAGGCAACTGGTGCGAGGGACTGACCACCTACCTGGCGGATCAGGCCTTTGCCGCAGATACCGGAGCCGACGCCGCCTTCAGGAAACAGCAGCTCATCACCTACCAGAGCTATGCGGGCCGGGACAACACCCTGACAATCAAGGATTTCAGCGGGGCAGGCAGCCATCTTTCTTCCGGAAACAAGGCGGCAAGGGCGGTGGGTTATGACAAGGTCAGCATGCTTTTCCACATGCTGCGCCAAGAGATCGGCGAGGCCTCCTTTTATACCGCCCTCCGCGATTTTTACGCAAGTTTTCGGCATCAGCAGGCAAGCTGGCAGGATCTGGCCGCAAGTTTCAGTAAAAGCTCGGGCCGGGATCTTGCCCCGTTTTTCAGCCAATGGCTCAACCGCGCCGATCTTCCCCGCCTTGAAATCGCCATAGGCGGTCTTACGCAAAACGAGGGTCAGATGGAGCTTGCCCTCACCATCAGACAGCTCCAGGAAAAGCCCTACCAGATGACCGTGCCGCTGGAGGTTATCACCGCCAAAGGTAAGAAGCGACAAGAAGCAGCGCTCACCGGCCCCGAAACTGAACTGATTGTCAGCGTAGATGATTATCCCTCGCTGGTGGTTGCCGATCCGGACTACGATCTGATGCGCGACCTGGGCCCCAAAGAACTGCCGCCCACCTGGTCGCGCTTCCTCGGCGCCCGCGAGAGACTAGCCATTATCCCGGAGGGGGAAGAAAAACAGGTCTTTGCCCCACTCATCAAACTTCTGACCAGCATGGACTGCCCGATAAAAACCGCAGACGCGGCCACAGACAAGGATCTGAGCGGCAAGTCCGTGCTTTTCCTCGGCACCGACAGCCGCCTGGCCCGTTCCCTCTTTGCCTCCCCCTCTCAGCCCGCCCCCGGCTTTAACCTGGAGGTGCGGGAAAACCCCCTTGCGCCCGGCCAGGTCGCGGTGCTGATCGCTTCAGCCAGCGCGGCGGAAACAGCGGCAGCCACGCCTAAGCTCGCCCATTATGGCAGGTACAGCACGCTTCATTTCAACCTGGGCCGGATTGAACGGAAAATCATCGCCGATAGCGATCATGGCTTGCGCCTGACCATTGATGTTCCGCCCCTGGGTCTCGCCCTGCCCCAGGCTCTGCCCTTTGCCAAGATCATGGAGCAGCTGGCGGACACCCGACTGGTGTATGTGGGCGAAAACCACACCCGCCTTGAAGACCACCTTCTGCAACTCCGGGTAATCCGGGCTATGTTCGCCCAGAACCCAAACCTCGTCATCGGCATGGAGATGTTCGACCGGGAGTCGCAACCCGTTCTTGACCGGTATATTGCCGGAGAACTAAACGAGCAGGAATTTCTCAAGCAATCGGGATATTTTCCCAAATGGAGCTACGATTACCGCCTTTACCGGGAGATCATCAACTTTGCCCGGCACCAGCATCTGCCCATTGTGGCCCTCAACCTGGAAAAGGAGATTGTCGCCAAGGTCTTCAAGGAGGGCACCGCCACCCTGAGCGCCAAGGAACTCGCCCAGCTGCCGGCGGATCGCGACCTTGCTCTTCCCGGCTATCGTCAGCGAATCAGCGCCGTCTTTGCCATGCACGGCCAGCACCACTCCCCGGAACAACTGAACGGCTTTTTCCAGGCTCAGGCCATCTGGGACGAGACCATGGCCGAGTCCGTGGCCGTCTTTCTCGCCGCCAACCCGGAAAGCCGGATGGTGGTGCTGGCTGGCCAGGGGCATACCGACAAGGCTACGGCTATTCCGCCCAGGGTCGCCCGCCGTCTGCCAACGCTCCGCCAGGCCGTTATCATAAACAGCGATAAAGGAGAACTTGCGCCAGGCGCGGCGGACTATCTGGTCTTTTCCAGGCCCGCCGCGCTGCCCCCGCCCGCAATGCTCGGGGTGCTGCTCAGCAACACCCCCGAGGGGCCACAGGTGGAGGAGCTGGCCGAGCAGAGCAAGGCCGGGGCGGCAGGGATCCTGGCAAAAGACGTGATCCTGGCCCTGGATGATGAACCAGTGGCCACCATCGTCGACCTGAAGATCATCCTGCTCTCCAAGAAAACCGGCACGCCGGTAAGGGTGCGGGTCAAACGAAAATCCGGGTTCTTGTTCAAACAGGAAGAGATTCTTTCCATTTCTGTAGGTCTGTAAGCCATCGTTAAAAGGATTGTCCATGCCCGACAAAAACTGCCCCGCCACTCCGCCAATTCCAGCGCAGGCAGCCCTGGATTTTCTCCAGGAGGTCAGACAACTTGTCGCCTTCCAGCAGGCAATCGGCATCAGGGGCTATCCCCGCACCCCGGAGCTTGCACGGTTTATTGCCGGAAACCCGCAACCAGGCACCACAGCTGAACAGCAGACCAAGACCTCTTCCAGGCCAGAGACAGCCAGAACCCCCTCCACCCGACAGCAGACCGCACTAACAGTCATCCAGGAGACAACCCTGGCCGCCCTCCATGCCGAGATAGAAGGGTGCCAGCGCTGCCAGCAGCGTCAGAACCGGCGCAGAATAATCACCGAAGCGAAGACGACCGGGGTAAAGCTTTTGATTATCAGCGATGCCCCCTCTGCCGAGGATGATCTTTCCGGCCTGCCCATGAGCGGGGAACCTGGCCTGCTTCTCGACAGGATGCTGGCCGCCATCGGCCTGAGCCGGGCAGAGGCCCACCTGAGCCTGCTCACCAGATGCCATGCGGCGGAGCCACCAGACCCGCAAAAGGTGAATGCCTGCCTGCCCTTCCTGCTCAAGGAGATTGAGATCATTGCTCCCAGGATCATCTGTACCATGGGGGCGCTCGCCGCTCAAAAACTGCTCCACACCAGCAAACCCCTCAGCCAGCTGCGCGGCAGGTTCCACGATTTTCAGGGAATTGCGCTGATGCCCACCTTCTCGCCGGAATTTCTTTTGAAAACCCCGGAGATGAAAAAGGCGACCTGGCTGGACCTGCAACTGATCCAGAAAAGGCTTTCTGGCTAACTAATCCCTAAGGGCACCAGAAAATTATCCTCTTGACTTCATACATAAAATTCCATAATGTGCCCTGCATGGTTAGAATTTTTCGTATTGTTGTCCCTGACTATCCACATCATGTTAGCCAACGCGGTGTTCGCTCCATAAATGTCTTTGATTCGGACGAAGACTGTCAAGCATACCTGGCTTTCCTCGCCGAGGAAGCGCCTGGGAATTATACCCATGGTCAAGCGCCAGCTTCCATGCCAGCGAGACGGAAACCAACCCACCTGTTACTGACAAAACACGGTTAGGAAGGGAGCACCATTTGAAAAAATTACTCCTGATTATGATAGCGATCTTCGCCTTCCTCGGCGGCTGTGTCGGTTTAAAAGAATCAAAGCCCATTCTGCCGATCCGTGAATATGAAAAGATGATTGTCGGCGACCTCAACGCGGATTACATCGGCACCCAGAACTGTCTCGCCGCCTGTCATGAACATGACCGCTTGAAACTGTTCTTTGATACCAGCACGATGGGCGCACAACTGAAAAAAGAATCCGGCATGCCCCTGGTTGATTGTGAATCCTGTCATGGCCCCGGCAGCCTCGCCGTCAAGGGTCTGACCAGAGAACTGGTGGGAAAAAACACCCAGCAAGGCATCCGGACCAAATGTGATTTCAAGACCCTGATTGACTTGAAAAACCTTCCCAGCACGGCGCAGTCACTCATCTGCCTTAAATGCCACACTGCCAACGCAACCTTTAACCTGCATAACTGGAATGCCGGAGTCCATGCCTTCAATGAAGTATCCTGTTTTGACTGCCATAATATTCACGCCAGCCCTGACCTGAAAGTCTCCCCACGGGAATCCAGCCGACTTTGCTTTACCTGTCATCAATCTGTTCAGGCGCAGTTTTCCCTGCCGAGCCATCATCCCCTCAAAGAGGGCCGGGTATTCTGTGTTGACTGCCATAATCCCCATGGGGGCTCTGCTGAACAGCATCTGCTTCAAGACGGCGTCAAAGAAACCTGTATCCAGTGCCATGCTGACAAGAGAGGCCCTTTCCTTTACGAACATGCGGATGTGACTGAGAATTGCCTTAACTGCCACAGCCCGCATGGCTCGGTTAACACTAAGCTTCTCAACGCCCGGGTGCCTTTTTTGTGCCTCCAGTGCCATGAGGGCCACAGGTTAAACACGACAGCGGGAGACAGTATTTCTAGCGATCGAGCCAGAGCTTTTTATACCCGCTGCACGGATTGTCACTCCAAAATCCATGGATCTGACGTCCCATCAATCACAGGAAGAGGAACATTCACCCGATGAGATACAAAAAGAGACCTTGTATCTTGGAAGTCTTCGTGGTCGGATTTGTCCTTTGCGGCTGCGTTTCCATCAGCCAGGCGGCAGAAGAGCAGGAAGCCGGACATGCTGCCGAAACGATTGACGCTCTGGAAATGGAGAAGGCTCCTGCCGTCTACTACGCAACAGCGGGAGACTTTTTTCTGGGATACAGCATACTGTCCAGCGAAGATTCCTTAAAGGCGGCAGAATTCATGTACCCGCATTCAGCTGCCACCTTCGGCCTGAATCTGCTCTCCTGCCCCCTGCCCTTCCGCTATCATGTGAATGCCGAATTCCTGAGCAGTCAGGATTTTTATTCTGATGCCGGTTTTGCCTATAAGGATCTGGTTCTGTTCCGAGACATCCTGGTCGGAGCGCGCCATAATCTTCCTCATTTAACTTATCAGTTTTCCAGGGACATCGGCGATCCCCTTACCGACCCCATCCCCCTGGACAGAAACCCGGAGGACAAGTATTACACCGCCTTTACCAGCAATCTGTTGTCACTCAGGCTCAAGGCCCCGGATTTCCCCCTGCACGCCTTTGTAAACCAGCGTCATGTTGAATGGGACGGCACCGTCCAGCAACGGTTTCTGGTGGGATCTTACAATAATGCCGAGATGTTTTCCCAGTCCCGAGATATTGACTGGCGGTCAAATGCCTTGACCCTGGGGGCAAACAGCCACCTCGGCCCGGTTGAGCTTGAATATGCCTACGATCAGGCCAGATTTGCTCCAGGCGGCAACAACATCCTTTATGACAATTATCCTATTCAGGGCAGCATGCCTGCCGGCCTCTACCCCCACAATGTTGTTCCCGAGACCGAATCATCAGCCCATTCCCTGAAGCTGCACTCATCCTATACCGGCGGCATTGTCACGGCAGCCACCCTCAGCAATCTGTACCAGAAGAACAACTACAGCCTGACTGAATCCACCACCTGGAAGGGGGCCTTTGATTTCAGCTGGATACCCGCTCCGCGCATTGGCCTCTTCTTCAAGTACCGGCACAAAGAAGTGGACATGAACACTCCCGATGTTGTCTCTCTCGCCGGAATAAGCAACCAACCTGTCCGGGAGGGCATCTCCTACGAGAAGGATGTGTTTTCCCTCTCAACACGATACAAGCCGCTGTCTATCCTTGCCCTTTTTGCGACCTATGAGTTTTCTCATCTCGAGCAAAAGGATATTGCCGAATGGTTTCTTCTCCCCGGGCAAACCAATATTCACAGCCTTAATTTCACCGCCCAGGCCAGGCCCCTGAACACGCTCAAGGTAAAGGCCAGTTATGAATACAAACATTACAACCAGCCGACATACAACAACCTCCCGGACAACTCCAACAAGTTGCGCCTGACAACCACCTACACCCCATCGCCTTGGGCCAGCATCTTTCTGGAATACCTCCTGGCCGTAACAGAGCGCAGCTCCTTGCTTTACAAGGACTCCTCTGCCCTGCTGCATGAGGACGGTGAAACGGACGGACGACGCGACCAGTTTCTCGCCAGTCTGTCAACGCAACTCTCTCCCAAAACCTCCCTCACCGCCAGCTGGTTCTATCAACGCTGGAGTGTTGAACAGGATCTGGCTTACCGAAGCGCCATAGCTCCTTCCCGTTTTATTGATGCCGGGGTTCCCTATACCGATAAAGCCAACTCCTTTGCTTTGTCGCTTCAGTACCTCCCGCAGGAGGATCTCACCCTGACCGCCGGCTTATCCTACACCATAGCGGAGGGAACAACCGGGTATAATGATGTCGTGGGCAGCGCGCCATTTTCTCTTTCTTCCTTCTCCGCCATGAAAACAGCCGAAACCGGCGTTTCTCTGGCGATTGCCAAAAGGCTGTCAAAGGACTGGGAAATCGGGCTCAGGTCGAATCTGGATCTCTATAACGACAAGGCGTACAACCTCCTGGATGGCCAGGTCTTCACTGCTACCTGCAGAATAAAAAGGTATTTTTAACTTGAATACCTTATCCCGCCCATTACTGAGAATACTGGTTGCCGTTCTTTTCGTCCTCGCAACCGCGCCGGATTTGCATGCCGCAAAGCAGATCGGGGTTATCATGAGCGGCGATGTTCCTTATTATGGAGCAATGCACGAGACCTTCGTCGCTGAGCTCAATAAGAAGTTTGGCAAAACTGAAAAAATCGAAATCATCCTGCAAAAACCTTTTCCAGACCCAATATCCTGGAGCAATGCCGCCCGAAAACTCATAGCTTTTGAGGTAGACCTCATCGTGAGCTATGGTTCGCCCGCCACCCAGGCGGTTATCTACGAAAAAAGTTCCATCCCGTTAGTCTATGCCGGGTTGTACGAACCTGACCAGGCTGCTGGCCTTATTACCGGTAAAAATGTTACAGGCTGCGGCTTCAAGGTGCCGTTATCAAGCATCATCAGATATTTCAAACAACTGAAGCCCATCAACACCCTCGGAGTCGTCTTCTGCAGCGCAGAGGAAGATTCAGTCCGTCAATACAAAACCATAAGTGCCCTCGCAGAACAGCAGAACATAACGATTAAAAAAATTGATATCCGCTCACGCGCAGACCTGGATAAACTAAAGACAGATCATATGGATGCCGTCTTCATTACAGGGGGCTCCCTCGCTCATCTCTGGCTCAATGACATCCTGGCCATTTTAAAAAGAAGACAAATTCCTGCCGCAGATATTTTCCCAGACAATTCGGCCTCCGGGGTATTAATGACTCTGCATCCGCCCTCGACCTCGCCGGGACAGATGGCTGCGGAAATGGCCGCACAAATCCTGCGCGGTGAAAAACCCGGCAATATCAGCGCTCATGTCTTCCGGGATACGGAACTGGTGGTGAATCTTGTGGAGGCCAGGAACCTCGGGCTCACCTTCCCTGTCCAGCTGTTGGTTGAAGCGACAAAGGTGATTAAATGAACCTGGTTAATTTACCAGCACATAATTTCACCCGCCGACTCATCGCCTGCTTGGGATTGTTTCTTATCGCCCTCACGGCTGCCATGCCTGTTGCCGCCGCCGACCGGACAGAAAAACTGTTGATCGGCGTCGAACCTGAGCACAACATTTTTGACCAGATGGAACAGTACCGCTATTTAGCAGGCTATCTTTCCGACCAGCTTGGCATAACCGTGCAGTTCACCATCATGAGCCGTTATGGTGAGGTGATCAAACGGTTTAAAACCCTCAAGCTCGATGGCGCGGTTCTCACCGCCTATACTACGGCCATGGGAATCAAGGAGTTGGATCTGGAACCGATAGCCAACCCTGTCAACCTGAACGGCGAATCAACCTCGCAGGGATATATTTTTGTAAGAAAGGACAGCGGCATCCGCAACGTCAAGGATATGCAGGGGAAAAGCATCATCTTTGTAGACCAGGCCACCATGGAAGGATACCTCTTTCCCCTGGCCTATCTGAGGCGGCAGGGCGTTACGGATTTTAATAAATTCTTCAATCGCTTTTCTTCCTCCGGCAGCCATGCCTCGGCAATTTTTGCGGTGCTTGACGGCAGGGCTGATATCGGCGCGGCAAAAAATACGGCTTTAAACAAACTGGCTCTCCATGACCCCTCCATTCAACAGGAACTGAACATCCTGGCCCAATCCCCCAAAGTCCCGGAGTTCACCCTCTGCATCAAAAATGATATCGACCAGAATTTACAGGCAAGACTGGCTGCTGTCCTGTTTCAGATGGACAAGACCTCTCTTGGCCAGAAGGTTCTCAAAAAATTCAAGGCCCTGCGTTTTGTCAAAGCAAACAAGGCTGACTTTGCCAGGATAGAAGAGATGGCGAGAGAAGCCCGTTCCGCCATAGCGGAACACGGGAAATAACCGATGAAGAAAAAAATCATCATCTCCTTTCTTCTCCTCTTCCTGCTCTTTCTTGCCGGCACCCTCACAACCCTGCACATCATCCAGAAAACAACCGCAAATCTCACCTCCCTGCTTTTGCTGCACAAGGTAGAGGTTATCCGGCAGGATCTGGTCATCAATGTGCAGTCGGTGCAGTCAAATCTCTACACCACCGGAACCTCGTTCGGCAAGGAACTGGACACCATAGTCGATAATGTCCTCAAGCTCCGTGACCGGGCGCAAACCTGTACGGATTGCCATCATGAACCCAAGGTGGAAAAAGAAATCATCCAACTGCAGGAATTGACTGAACAGTACAAGGAAGCGCTCAGTTACTTCATGACCTCTACCGCGGATACGGAAAGAATCAACAGACTGCAGACCTTCGCCGCTGATATCGGAGACAGAATAATTCAGAAATCGCAGTGGATGACCATGACTGCCAACAACGCGCTGCGGCAAAAAACAACTGCGGCCATGGCGGAGGTGGAAAACTCCAAAAAGATATTGATAACAACCCTTGCTTTTGCCTTTCTTACAGGCCTCATCATCTCCTTCTATTTTATCAAGAGCATTACCGAACCCGTGGCAGAGCTCTTGAGCGCCACTCGAAAGATCAAGTCAGGCAAACTGGAATACCGGATAGAGGAAGGCTTGAAAGACGAATTTGGCGAACTGGCCACCTCATTCAATGAGATGGCTGTTTCTCTGAAAGAGCAATACAACAAATTGCAGGAGACGGAACGCCTGGCCGTGGTGGGCGAACTAGCAGCCGGGATGGCCCATGAAATTAAAAATCCCATGGCCGGGATCAAGGTCTCCATGGAGGTACTCTGTCACGATTCTCCCCTTGGCCAGGAAGACAAAGAGGTTCTTTGCCGGGTCATCAACGAAATTGACCGGATCACCGCCCTGCTCAAAGGGCTGCTCAACTATGCCCGCCCCCCGAAACCAGAGATGGTCGCCCTGAATGTCAACCAGGCTCTGGAAACAACGATCAAATCCGCCCGGTATTCCATGCGTATCCCGAAAAACAAGGGCAAGGATCTGGATCGGCAGATAGAATTTATCAAAGACTTCAGTCCCAACCTGCCGCATATCATTGCTGATCCGAACCAGCTGCAACAGATTTTCCTCAACCTGCTACTCAATGCAGTCGATGCCGTCACTGCGATTTCAGAGCGGCAAGGCCTCGTAACCATCCAAACTAGAAAATTCTCGAATGAGTCCGTGCAAATCTCCATTGCCGATAACGGCAACGGCATAGACAGCGCCTCACTTGAAGAAATATTCAAACCGTTTTTCACCACCAAACATCACGGAACTGGCCTGGGTCTGGCTATCACCAAGCGTCTGATCGAGCAGCATAATGACGGCAGCATTACTGTTGCGAACAACCCGGACGGGAAAGGGGTGACCTTTACTATCATCCTGCCTGCCGGGCCCGCAGAAAAACACCAGGCATTTTAATCTCTGATTTATTAACCCACGCCCTGAGCAATGACCGCAATCTCTCGCACGGCAAACCGGTGAGATGCAGGAAGAATGAACAACGGCAGACGCTCGTCCTCACAGCCTGAAATTCTCCAAGGAACCAAAATGAGTCAGAGATTCAACAGGAAACCCAAGGCAAAGTCTGCGAACAATCAGCTTGAGGCCCAGGTACAAGCAAATTTCCAGTACGCCTTAACGTGGCATCAACAAGGACAATTGCCTCAAGCCCAAGCCCTGTATGAAGAAATCCTTAAAGTCCAGCCAAAACACGCTGAGGCCTTACGTTTATCAGGAATAATCGCCCTGCAAACAAATAATCCCCAAAAAGCAGTGGCGTTGTTTGGGAAGGCAATTGCCATCCATCCCAAGAATGCTGACCTCTACTTTCTTCATGGCGAAGCACATTACAACCTTGGCCTTGCGCTCCAGGATCCCAAGCAGTTCGAGGCTGCCGTAGCCAGTTATGACCAGGCCCTCGCCCTTGCGCCTGGCTATGCGGATGCCTGCAACAGCCGTGGCAATGCCCTCCAGGAACTCAAGCAGTTCGAGGCTGCCGTAACCAGTTATGACCAGGCCCTGGCCCTTGCGCCTGGCTATGCGGAAGCCTGGTACAACCGTGGCCTTGCCCTGCAGGAACTCCACCAGCCAGATGCTGCCTTAGTCAGTTATAACCAGACCATTAACATCAAGCCTGACTGTGCGATAGCCTGGTACAATCGAGGCAATCTACTCCGGGAACTTAAACAGTTAGACTCTGCCGTCGTCAGTTATGACCAGGCCATTGCCTTTAAGCCTGACTATGCAGATGCCTACCAGAATCGGGGCATTGCCCTGCAGGAGCTCCAGCAGCTGGACGCCGCCGTGGCCAGTTATGACCAGGCCCTTGCCATTAAGCCTGACTATGCGGATGCCTATACCGACCGAGGCAATGCACTCCAGAAACTCAAGCAGTACCAGGCCGCTATTGAAAGCTACGATAAGGCCCTGGCCATCACCCCGGATTATGAGTTTTTATACGGGCTGCGCCTCAACAGCAAGATAAGCCTCTGCGACTGGCAAGATGCGGAAAATCAACTTGCAGGATTGATAGAAAAAATCCAAGGCAACGAAAAGACATCCACGCCATTCCATGTTCTTGCCCTGAGCGCTTCTTTGCCTCTGCAGCGTAAAGCCGCAGAGATCTGGGTAGCGGCGATGTATCCAGAAAATAGTTTGCTTGGCAAGATAGCCAAGTATCCCCGGCACGAAAAGATCCGCCTCGGCTACTTTTCCATGGATTTCAGAATCCATCCCGTTTCTTTCCTGACGGCGGAGCTTTT
>MGTC01000048.1:2857-33611 GCA_001799255.1 Deltaproteobacteria bacterium RIFOXYD12_FULL_55_16 | reverse complement strand
TGAAAGAACGGTAAAGCTGTTCCCTGGATAATCCGGTTTCCCTGGCAATCTCCGTCATGCCTTTGGCGCGGGCGACAACCCCCAGTGCCTTGGCGATGTAGGAGGTGTCGCCGGTTTCCAGGGCATCGGCCATGAAGACGGAGATAGCTTCAGGGCTATCCAGCGCGGCAGCCGGGTCGTAGTTGTAAAGTGGTTCGTTCATTAATCCCTCCACTCTTTTGCGAGTTGTTTTGCGTTTTCAATATCTCGGTCTTGAGATCCCTTCTCACCTCCACATAGTAGGATAATGAGTTCGTGGCCCTGCTGTCGAAAGTACACCCGATAACCAGGTCCAGTGTGGATACGCAGTTCACTGATACCTTGCCCCACGGGAGTCACGTCACCGGCCAGACCGTTGGCGAGGCGGAAGATACGCGCTGCAATGGCGGCTTTGGTGCGCCGGTCTTTTAGTGCGTGCTCCCATTTCTGAAATGTCGCTGTTTGTTTTATTTCGAGCATGAGTTACTGTAGTTTGAAAACTACGGGTTGTCAACTGATCCAAAAAAACTGTAGGGGAAAATAGAAAAAACCCCATCAAGCCTCCCGGTCAAGGCCGAACAATTGGCGGACAAAATCCAGTTTGAGCTGGGGGTTGTCGTTGGGGTCGTTGTTTTTCAGAAAGACCATGGGTTCATGCAGCAACTTGTTGACAATGGCGTTGGCCAGCATCTCCACCGAACGCCGCTCGCCCTCTGAAAGAGATTTCATGGCGCTCAAGGTTTTCGTCACCTCGGCCTCGCGGATGGCGTTGGCTTTTTGCCTTAAGGCCGTGATGGTGGGCGCCAGCTCCATTCCGTCCAGCCACTGGCCGAACTTGACCACCTCCACCGCGACAATATCTTCCGCCCGCAACGCCTCCTTTTCCCGCTCCCCTTTGTTTGCATCGACCACGTTTTTCAGGTCGTCGATATCATAAAGATAGACATTGTCCAGCTCGTTGAGTTCCGGGTCAAGATCACGCGGCACCGCGATATCAATAAGAAAGAGCGGCCTGTTTTTCCGCTGCCGCATGAGCGGTTTCACCTCGTCTTTGCGGAGAATCAGGTCGGTGGCCCCGGTGGAACTGATCAGAATATCAACCTCCGCCAGCTGGGTGGTCAACTCAGCCAGGCCCACGGCAGTGCCGTTAAACTTGCGCGCCAGATTGGCGGCCCGTTCCAGGGTCCGGTTGGCCACGATTACCCGACCGATCCCCTGGCGCAGCAGATGCTCGGCCGCCAGCTCGGCCATCTCTCCGGCCCCCACCAGGAGAACGGACTTGTCCCGCAGGCTGCCGAAGATCTTTTTTGCCAGCTCTACAGCCGCGTAACTGATGGAAACCGCGCTGCCGCCGATATTGGTTTCGGTGCGCACCCTTTTTGCCACGGAGAATGATTTGTGCAGCAAGCGGTTCAGAATGACGCCGGTGGTTTTATGCTCCATCGCCTCGCGATAAGCCTGCTTCAGCTGCCCGAGAATCTGGGGCTCTCCCACCACCATGGAATCAAGGCTGGTCGCCACCTGATACAGATGAGCAACAGCCTCCTGGCCCTGATACAGATAGCTGTACTGCTGGGCTTCAACATCGGCCAGACCGCTGCGGGCAAAAAGAAAGCCGCGCACTGCCACCGCTGCCACAGCCGGATCATCGGCCACCAGGATAACCTCCACCCGGTTGCAGGTTGAGAGAAAGCAGCACTCCCGGCAACCCTCGATATTGATCAAGGTCAACAGCGGCCCGGAACAATCCCCGGAAAAGGCCAGCTTCTCCCGCACCGCCACCGGAGCGGTCTTATGATTCACGCCAATGATGACTATGCTCTCAGCCGACATAGGAATGCACTCCCCCCAACAGATATGTTACCCCCCAGAGGGTGAAAAGAGCTGCGGCAAATCCGATAATGGCCATGATGGCCGCCCTTCTCCGCCGCCAGCCAAAGCTGAGCCGCTGGTGCAGCATGGCCGCGTAGATGAGCCAGGTGATCAGCGACCAGGTTTCCTTGGGATCCCATTGCCAGTATGTTCCCCAGGCCTGCTTTGCCCAAACGGAACCGGTAATGATCCCCAGGGTCAGCAGCAGAAAGCCCAAGGCCATGCAATGCTGATTCAGATCATCAAGCGCTTCCAGCGAGGGCAGCCGGCTGTAAAATATCCCGAATTTTTTCTTTTTTATTTCCCGCTCCTGGAGGAGGTACATAATCCCGCCACAGAAAGCCAGGGCCATGAAGCCGTTGGCCATGATGGCGATGCTGGCATGCACCGGCAGCCAGTTGCTCCTGAGGGCCGGAGGCAACGGCAGCATCTCCCGGGAAGCAAGGGCGGCGATCAGCATCAGCAGTGAGATAAGCGGCGACACAAAGACGCCGAAATTTTTCACCCGATAACGCCACCAGAAAGACAAAAAAGCCCAGGTCATCGACCAGGCAAAAAAGGAAACCGCTTCATGGTTGCTGGTCAGCGGGGTATGCCCGACATAGACATACCGGACAATGAAATACACGGTGTGCAGGATGCCGCCCGCCAGAAGAATCGCCCGGGCAACAGCCCGCACCTGTTTCTGCCGGGAAAGAAAATGGGCCACATACACGGCAGTGGCCAAGAGATACAGATACAGAGTGAGTTGAAACAACAAGGTCATCGCTTCGCTCCTGAAGATTGTTGGTATTCCTGTCTGGCCGCCTCCAGGCAGCCAGGGGGGATATCCGCTCCTAAGACTTCCTGAAGATGCAGGGCCAGCTTCTGCCAGAGGCCAGCTTTAATCCAGACCGCCATCTCGGGGTCGGCCAGCCGGGCAAAAATCAGCTTGTTTTCCGCCTGCGGCCTGCCATTGGCCAGCACGGTTTCTCGCAAAGCCCCGAGGATAGCCACCAGCGCCCCATATTCAGGGCCAAACTGGGCCTCCAGCGCCTGCCGCAGAGCGCTAGCCAGAGCCGGGCTTTTTCCGGCGGTGGAAACGGAAATGGCCAGGTCTCCCCGCTGCGCCGTGGCCGGAAGAATAAAGTTACACCATTTCGGCACATCCGCCACATTGAGCAGGATATTTCGCGCTTCGGCCTCGGCGTGGATCCGCTCCTGCGCCACCGGGTCATCGGTGGCGGCAATAACCAGAAAGACCCCGGCCAGATCCCCTTCCTGATACAGCCGGGGCAGCCAGGCAATCGTTCCGGCCTGTTGCAGGGCGGCAAGCGTCTCGCTCAACTCTGGGCTGATCACCCTGACCAGGGCGCCATGGGCCAGCAGCCCTTGCACCTTGCGCTCGCCAACCCGCCCGCCGCCGATAACCAGACATTGACGCCCGGCGATCTTCAGGCAGACCGGAAAATATGGAGGCTTATCCTTAGCCTCTGCCATATTCCACCCGAACCTTGCCGGCAAGCATTGCCGCGAAACGAAGCGCCGCCGCCTCGCCTGCCTCGCCAAGGGCGCCATAATGCATGGGCACCGCAATCCTGGGCCCGATAGCCAGGGCCGCCTGCGCCGCTTCCTCGGCGGTCATGACATAGGTGCCGGAAACAGGCAGCAAGGCGATATCCGCCCGGATATCTTTCATCTCTGGAATATAATCGGTATCACCCGCATGGTAAACCCGTACTCCGTCAACGGTGAGAATAAACCCCAGCCAGCGGTTGCCCTGGGGATGAAACTGTTTGTTTATGTTGTAAGCCCAAACCGTCTCGATAATGAGGCCCTCCACCTCGCGGCGCTCGCCGGGGCCAAGGATCATGATCTTCCCGCTTAGTTTTGCCGCCGCCTGGCTCTCGGTAACAATCAGGGTGGCTGGCTGCTGAATTGTGAGCACATCCGCCGGAGAACAGTGGTCGTAATGCGCATGGGAGATACAGATAATATCGGCTGGCGGCAGGCCAGGCTCAAGCTGGAAGGGATCGAAATAGATATTCTTGCCCCCGGCCCGCAGCAGAAAAGCATCATGGCCGAGCCAACGAAGGTTTTTAAAAACTTTTTCTACCATAGACCTCTTCCCTGTTTTTCCCCAATCCGCTCTATAATCAATTTGACACGTTCCGCAATCTATATAGGCAGCAGTTTAATCATTTTCGTGCGGAGCAGGCAAGAAGAAAGGCGACCCCTTAGCCTGAAGAACACCTCAGCAAATTTGCCAGCAGGAGACTTTTGCCTTGACAGCAGACGGCGGCCTGCTAGTATTTACCCTTTTACATCAATACAGGCAAAATCCAGAAAAATTGACGGGACTCAACCTATGAAAAAGATGCGCAGTGATGCAATACGCAAAGGGGTGGAGCGGGCGCCGCATCGTTCCCTGCTCAAGGCCATGGGCTACACCGACGAGGAGATCCGGCGGCCTCTGATCGGCATTGCCCACGCCCACAACGAGATCATTCCCGGCCATATCCATCTTGACAAGATTCTGGAAGCGGTAAAAACCGGGATCCGCATCGCCGGGGGCACCCCCATCGCCTTCGGAACCATCGGGGTCTGCGACGGCCTGGCCATGAACCATCTGGGCATGAAATATTCCCTGGCCAGCCGCGAGATCATCGCCGACTCGGTGGAGATCATGGCCATGGCCCATCCCTTTGACGCCCTGGTGATGATTCCCAACTGCGACAAGGTGACGCCAGGCATGCTCATGGCCATGCTGCGGGTCAATATCCCGGCCATCATGGTGAGCGGCGGCCCCATGCTCACCGGGCGGTTCCGTGGCAAGGAGGTACATCTGGTCAGCGTCTTCGAGGGGGTTGGCCGGGTAAAGGCCGAAACCATGAGCCTGGAAGAGCTGGCCGAACTTGAAGATCATGCCTGCCCCGGCTGCGGTTCCTGCGCCGGGATGTTCACCGCCAATTCGATGAACTGCCTCACCGAGGCCATTGGCCTTGGCCTGCCGGGCAACGGCACCATTCCGGCGGTGGCCGCCGCCCGGATCAGGCTGGCCAAGGAGGCGGGCATGGCGGTGATGCGGTTGCTGGCCGAGGACATCCGCCCCCGGGATATCGCCACCCGCGCCGCCTTTGAAAACGCCATGGCCATCGATATGGCCCTGGGCTGCTCCACCAACACCGTCCTCCATGTTCCGGCCATCGCCAGGGAAGCGGGGGTGGAGCTGCCCCTGGCCCTGTTCAACGAGGTGAGCGAGCGGGCGCCGCATCTGTGCAGCCTGATTCCCGGCGGGCCGCACAGCCTGCAACAGCTGGACGAGGCGGGTGGGGTCTCGGCGGTGATGTGCGAGCTGCTCAACACCAGAGCCGGGATCAATCTGGAGGTCATGACCGTTACCGGCAAGACCCTGCGTGACAACCTGGCAAAGGTTCGGGTGCTGGATGCCGACATCATTCGGCCTGCGGATGAACCGTATCATAAATTCGGCGGCATCGCGGTGCTTTACGGCAATCTGGCCCCGGAGGGCTGCGTCGTCAAGCAGTCGGCGGTGGCCGAAGAGATGCTCAAGCACAGCGGCCCGGCCAGGGTGTTCGACTCCGAAGACGAGGCCCAGGCCGCCATTTTAGGGGGGCGGATCAAGGCCGGCGACGTGGTGGTTATCCGTTACTGCGGCCCCAGAGGCGGGCCGGGCATGCCGGAGATGCTTTCCCCGACCTCGGCCATTGTCGGCATGGGGCTTGGCAAGAGCGTGGCCCTGATAACCGACGGGCGTTTCAGCGGCGGCACCCAGGGGGCCTGCATCGGCCATGTCTCGCCGGAAGCGGCGGATGGCGGCCCCCTCGCCCTTGTCGAAGAAGGCGACCGGATCAGCATTGATATCCGGCGCAAGTCCATTGAACTGCTGGTGGGGGAAGGGATTCTGACCCAGCGGCAGAACAACTGGCAGCCACCCGCCCCGAAGATCACCCGTGGCTGCATGGCCCGTTACGCCAGACAGGTAACCTCCGGCAGCACCGGCGCGGTTCTGCGGGATGATGTCTGACAGGAAATACATGGCGGATAAACTGACAACTCCAGGCGGCATTCTCTGCGCTATCGTGGCGGCCCTGGCCGTTCTTGCCGGTTTGGTGCCGACCGCGCTGGCCCGGCCTGTTCCCTGGGAGATTACGGCGGACAGCCTTGTGCATCTCAACGACCCGGACAGTATCCTGGCCGAGGGCAATGTCATTGTGATCCGGCCCAAGAGCCAGGGGCCGGGCGGCATGTTCATCAGGGCGGACTGGGCCCGTTACGACAAGGAGCGCGGCACGATCAAGGCCCGGGGCAATGTTTACCTCCTTTCAGGCGCAGACGAGATTACCGCCAGCAGCGCCGATCTTGATCTTGAAACCGAGACCGGCGCCTTCACCGATTCCACCATCTTCCTGGCTGAAACCCATATATTTATCACCGGCGAAGAGGTTATGAAAACCGGGGAGTTCAGCTACACCCTGAAAAAAGGCTGGGCCACCGCCTGCAAGCCCGAGGAGGGCAAAAGCCCGCCCTGGTCGTTTACCAGCAGCACGACCAGGCTCACCCTGGACGGCATGGCCCAGATGACCAACGCCGTCTTTCATGTCAAGGATGCGCCCCTGGCCTACACCCCCTATCTGATCTTTCCCGCCAAGACCAAAAGGGAAAGCGGCCTGCTCTTTCCGGAATGGTCAAGCTCAAGCAGAAGCGGCGTCGGCCTCATGGCCCCGGTTTTTTTCAATATCTCCCCCAGTACGGATATCACCCTTTATCCAGGGTATCTCTCCAGGAGAGGTGTTCAGTATGGCAGCGAATTCAGGTATGTGAAAGGGCCGGAGTCCAGAGGCGCCTTCATGCTCAATTATCTGCACGATGATCTTGACGATGGTGCGGATCTCACCAAAGAATATAACCAGGACGGGCTGATCCGCAGAGCGGCCAATCGTTACTGGCTTCGGGGCAAGGCCAACCATGATTTCGGCGGCCAGCTTACCGCCAGGCTTGATCTTGACCTTGTCTCCGACCAGGATTACCTGCAGGAATTCAAGGAAGGCGCCGCTGGCTTTACGGCGAGCAAGCTCCTGTTTCTCGATGAGTTTGGCCGGGATCTCCAGGAGGAAACGCTTTTTGAACGGGAATCTTCCCTGCAACTGGTCAAGTCCTGGGCCAACATGGTTGCCGGGGCCGAACTGCGAACCCGGCAGAATACAGCGCATGACCTTCAACTGGTAAATGGCGCGCCGACCTTTCTCCCCCGGACAATCAGCCCCTTGCAGGCTCTGCCCAGGCTTGATTTCACCGGGCGGCTGCCCCTCGGCGCCTCACAGCTGAACCTGGCCTGGGATTCTGAATACGTTAATTACTGGCGCGCAGAGGGGGTCGGCGCCCAGCGCCTTGATCTGCACCCCAGGCTGATCTCCTTTCTGCCCCGGAGTGGCTGGCTCGAGGGCAGGGTCAGCGGCGGGGCGCGGGAAACCGCCTACCAGGTGGAGGCCTACGGGGATTCCACCTGGGAGAAGGATCAGTTCCAAGACCGGCAGGCCTATGATTTTACCGGCAATATGGCCACCATCTTCCTGCGCGATTTTGCTCTGGGAAATAACGGCTGGCTTGAGCATCTGGTGCGGCCCAACCTCCTCTATGAATACCTGACCAGAACCCAGGAACTGCCAAGTCTTGACGGCACCCTGGGCATAAACAGTTATTTTGACAGCGTGGATCATCTGGAGAGAAAAAACTGGCTGACCTGGCAGCTCAATAATTACCTTACCCTTGGCGGGGTCAATGATAAGGGTGATTTCTGGAATCGCTCTCTCGGCTGGTTCAAGCTTCTGCAAACCTATGACCTGCGCCAGGATAACCCGGAGAGCCTGGGCTTGTCCGCGACAGGCACGCGCTATGCCTGGTCTGACCTCAGATTTGAGACGGCTGTCTCCCCGGCGCCAAACTGGACACTGGGCTATCAGACCAATCTGAGCATGTACGACAAAGGCGTAACCAGGTATGAGTTACTCAATCACTACAGCCTTGCTGGTGGGCATAGGCTCGGCCTCAATTACCGTTATCTGAAGGACAGCGGCATGGTCGCCCCCTATTTTTACACCGATCTTGGCGAGTCGGCCCATGACCTGATCGGCTCGCTGGGAGCCAGACTGAGCGAAACCCTCACGGCTTCCGCCTATCTGGTCAAGTCATTTTCCGAAAAGAATACCGTAGAATCCCGGGCCCGCCTGATCTATCAGCCCGCCTGCTGGATGATGGAGCTGGAGACCAGCAAAACTGCCGATGACCAGCGGGTGATGGTCATCTTCTCCCTTGACGGCATTGGCCGGGCTCTGCGTTTTGGCCGCGACCTTTAACCGGGCAGGCTGATAATGTGTGCCAGAAATTTTTCGAGGTCGTTGCCCCATGAGATTTCCCCTGCTGCCTAAAGACGTTATCGGGCTGTCTTTCCTGTTGGCCTGGCTCGTCTTTTTCTGCCCGGCCAGGTTGAGCGCCCAGGAACTGCGGCCACTGGCGGCTGATCTGGTTGCCGATGGTCAGCTGATCGATTTGAGCAACCCGCGCTATCAGGAGCTTTTGCAGGAACTGGCCACCCGGCATGGCTTTGCCCAGGAAGAACTGGAACGGCTCTTTGCCGGAGTCGCCATCAAGAAACGGGTGCTGGAGCTCATGGATACCCAGTCGGAGGCCAAGCCCTATTTTGAGTACGCCCCGCTTTTTATTACCCCGCAGATAATCGAGCAGGGCAGAAGGCTGCTGGGCGAACATCGTGAGCTGCTGGAGCGGATTGAAAAAGAGCTTGGGGTCGAGCGGGAGATTGTCGTGGCCATCTGGGGGGTCGAAAGCAAATTTGGCAAGAACAAGGGGGCCTTCAGCATGTTTCAGACCCTCAACACCATGTTTGACGCCTATCCCCGCCGCAGCAAATTCTATCGGGAACAGTTGGTGGAATATCTTCTGCTCTGCCGGGAAAACGGGGTTGATCCACTGACGGTCACCGGCTCTTATGGCGGGGCCTTTGGTCAGACCCAGTTCATCCCCTCAAGCTTTCGCCTGTACGCCGTGGATTTTGACGGGGATGGCCGCCGCGATGTCTGGGAATCCGCGCCCGATGTCCTGGCCAGCATTGCCAATTATCTGCATAGATTCGGCTGGACCTTCAAGACCCCGATCTACCACGAGCTGGGAAAGAAGCTGAAAGGGGAAAAGCTGGAAAAGGCCTATGCCCAGGGGCGCAAGGGTTTTGTCCCCAGAGCGGAGGTGAAAAAAATTCAGGATATCAGCCTGCCTCCCTCCCCGGAGAACAAGGAGCTTACCATCGTCGGTCTGGAGCTTAAGGACGGCGGCCTGCGCTATGTGGCCGGCTATCCGAATTTCCAGGCCATCACCAGATGGAACAACTCCAACCGCTACGCCATGGTCATTGCCGAACTGGCGGAGAAATTAAAAGAATAGAGCATCACCCTCAGCCCTCAGCCTTCTTAAAATACCGCTCCGTTTCCCCCTTGACCACCTGGGCCAGCAGCAGCAGGCCGACAATGTTGGGGATGGCCATCATCCCGTTCATCAGATCGGAAAAATTCCAGACAAATTCCAGCTTCATCATCGCCCCGACAATAACCATCGCGACAAAGACCACCCGATAAGGGGCAATGGCGCGACGGCCCGCCAGATATTCAATGGCCTTTTCCCCGTAATAATTCCAGCCGATCAAAGTGGAGTAGGCAAAAAGAGCAGTGGCCACGGCGACAATCACCACCCCGGTTGTCCCCAAGGTTTCGCCGAAGCTGACGCTGGTCATCTGCCCCGGCGCGACCCCTTGCAGCCAGGACTGGCTGGTGAGGATCACCATGGCAGTCATGGTGCAGACCACCAGGGTGTCGATGAAGGTCTGGGTCATGCTCACCAGCGCCTGTTTGACCGGGTCGTGGGTTCGGGCGGCGGCGGCGGCAATAGGGGATGAGCCCAGGCCAGACTCGTTGGAAAAGACGCCACGGGCGATGCCGTAGCGCATGGAGGCGGCCACCATCGCCCCGGCAAAACCGCCGCTGGCAGCGGCTGGATTGAAGGCGTGGTAGAAGATCAGTCCGAGAGCCTGGGGAATCTCGCTGGCGTTAAGTGCCAGCACCACAAGTGCCGCACCGGTATAACCGACGATCATGAACGGCACCAGAAAAGAGGTAAAGCGGCCAATGGACTTGATGCCTCCCAGAATCACCAGGCCGGTGAGGAGCATCAGCACCGTGCCGGTAAGCCAGGGTTCGATGTTAAAGGTAGAGTCAAAAATAACAGCCACCGCGTTGGCCTGGGCCATGTTGCCGATGCCGAAGGTCGCCAGGGCGGTGAACAGGGCAAAAAACCAGGCCAGCTTCGGCAGCCCCGCCCCCTTGGCCAGATAATACATCGGGCCGCCACGCATGCCGTGTTCGCCCTTTTCCCGGTATTTCACGGCCAGCACCGCCTCCGCGTACTTGGTGGCCATGCCGACCAGGCCGGTCATCCACATCCAGAACACCGCCCCTGGCCCGCCAAGGCTGATGGCGGTCGCCACCCCGACAATGTTGCCGATCCCCACCGTGGCCGCGAGCGCCGTCATCAGGGCGGCGAAATGGCTGATATCGCCATCGCCGGCATGCTCCTTGTGCCAGATCAGGCGCAGGGCGTGGGGCAGAGCGCGAAACTGCATGCCCCGCAGAAGCACGGTCAGATACAGGCCAGTGCCTACCAGCAAGGTCAGCATGGGTGGCCCCCAGACCCAGCCGGAGAGGGTGGAAATCAACAGTTCGATGGATTCCATGATTGCGCCTTTTTTTAGATTAGTGCTGAGTGCTTAGTGTTACTTGACGAAATCCTTGCTGCCCTCCACCAGGGCGGAAACCACGGAGGGGTCGGCCAGGGTGGAGATATCGCCGAAATCATCGGGTTCGGTCTCGCCAGCTGAGATCTTGCGCAGGATCCGGCGCATGATCTTGCCGCTTCTCGTTTTGGGCAGCCCCTCGGCAAACTGGATAAACTCCGGCACGGCGATGGGCCCGATCTCCTTGCGAACCTGGGTGCGAAGCTCAAGGCGCAGCTCGTTGCTGGGCACAACCCCGGTCTTTAAGGAAACATAGGCATAGATGGCCTGGCCCTTGATCGCGTGGGGCGCGCCGACCACTGCGGCCTCAGCCACCTGCGGATGAGCCACCAGGGCGGATTCGATCTCGGCGGTGCCTAAGCGGTGCCCGGAAACATTGATTACGTCGTCCAATCGGCCCATGACCCAGAAATAGCCGTCCTCATCCTTACGGGCCCCGTCTTCCGGGTCGTAGATCCCCTCGTAGCGAGTGAAGTAGGTTTTCTTGTAGCGGCCTGGATCGCGGTATACGCCACGGAGCATGCCGGGCCAGGGCCTGCGGATTACCAGATGGCCGCCCTCGTTGGGGGCCGCTTCAGTGCCGTCTTCGCGAAAGATGGCCGCGTCGATGCCAGGCAGAGGCATGGTGGCCGAGCCAGGTTTAAGGGTGGTGGCGAAAGGCAGGCCGGAGATCATGATCCCGCCGGTCTCGGTCTGCCACCAGGTGTCGACAATGGGCAGCCTGCCCTTGCCGATATGCTCATGGTACCACATCCAGGCTTCCGGATTGATGGGCTCGCCAACCGAACCCAGAACGCGCAAGGAGGAAAGGTCGTGTTTTTCCGTCCACCTGCTGCCTTCGCGCATCAGGGAGCGGATAACAGTGGGGGCGGTGTAAAAGATGTTGACCCGGAACTTCTCACAGATATGCCAGAACCGGTCGGGCGCGGGCCAGGAAGGCACCCCTTCAAACATCAGGGTGGTGGCGCCTAAGGCCAGCGGCCCATAGAGGATATAGCTGTGGCCGGTGATCCAGCCGATATCGGCGGTACACCAGTGAACATCGTTGTCATTAAGGTCAAAAACCCATTGCGTGGTATGCGCCACATAGGTCAGATAGCCGCCGGTGGTATGCACCACGCCCTTGGGCTTGCCGGTGGAGCCGGAGGTGTAAAGGATGAAGAGGTTGTCCTCCGCCTCCATGCTTTCCGGCGCGCACTGGCCGGAGATGCCCTCGGCGGCCATCTCCGCGTGCCACCAGAGGTCGCGGCCCTCCCGCATGGTAACCTCGTTGCCGGCCCGTTTGACCACCAGGCATTGCCTGACGCTGGCACAGTCCTGCAAGGCCTCGTCAACTGCGGGCTTTAAGGGGATGGTCTTGCCGGCCCGCAAAACAGCATCGGCGGTGACCAGCACCTTGGCCTCGCAGTCCTGGATGCGGCTTTTAAGGCTCTGAGCGGAAAAACCGGCGAAGACCACGCTGTGGATGGCGCCAATCCGGGTGCAGGCCAGCAGGGTGATGGCAAGCTCGGGAATCATGGGCAGATACACGGCAACCCGGTCGCCTTTGCCCACCCCCATCTTCTTAAGCACGTTGGCGAAGCGGCAAACCTCGGTGTGCAACATCTGGTAGGTGTAGACCCGGACATCGTCCTCGGGTTCGCCCTGGAAGATGATGGCCGCCTTGTTGCGGCGGCCATCGGCCAGATGTCGGTCAAGGCAGTTATAGGAAACGTTCAGCCTGCCGTCTTGAAACCATTTGATCTCGGGCTTGTGCATGTCTGCTTCAAGCACCCTGCTCCACGGTTTTTCCCAGGTAATCAGCTCCTTGGCGCGCTCAGCCCAGAAACCTTCCGGATCCTCCATGGAGCGGCGGTAATGGGCCTCGTACTCAGCCAGGCTCTTCACCTGGGCTTGCGCCTGACCAGCAGCGGGAGGGGGAAAAAGACGTTTTTCCTGCAGATGGCTTTCAATTTTTTTATCTTCGCTCATCCTTACCTCCGAAAATTTTATCAAACCGGTGAATACAGGGATATATATACCTAAGAAGGTAGAAATATATATCGAGTGTCTGGAACAATTACCACATTTTTTTATCACCTGCCCAACACCACCCGATCTTGCCGTACCTGCTTGTTGAGATCGCTGTCAATCATCGGCAGCAGTGCCGATAATTTATGTCACGATCCTGTTAACTTTTTCCTTTTTTTTGCGAGTGCCTCATCTTTCCCAGGGTGCATCTCCGCAATTTCCCTGCTATGCTGCAAGACATCCAGATCTTACAAGGAGAGACGGCGCGGATGCAAACCTTAGCGACGGCAAGACAGATTCTTTTCCGGCTGCTTATCCTGGCCTGCGGCATGGTCGCTGCCGGGCCCGCAGCAGCCCAGGGCGGCCAGGCAGCGACCATGCCCCTGATCGCGGAACTGCCGCTGCTGCAGGATGATCTGGCCTACGAATCCCTCGCTCCGGCCATTGAGCGAAGCCTGCATTATCTCAGACAGCTTCCCGGAGAAAAGGTCTTTCTTGTCTGCGGCAAGGAATATTCTGCCGCCTGGCTCAGCGAATCCCTGCTCACCTTCCAGCGGATCATCCAGAAAAAGCCCTCGGCCCAGGACTTGACCGCGATCATTAACCAGGAATTTACCCTGTGTCAGGCGACGGGCGGGCCCCCGGAGCATAAAATCTTCCTTACCGGCTATTTCGAACCGCTTTTCAAGGCCAGCCTGACCAGAACCGCGGCCTACCGCTATCCCTTGTACCGCAAGCCCCCTGATCTGCTTTCCCTCCCCGGAGAAAAAGAGCCAAAGAAGAAAACAGGCCGGCTGGAAAATGGCAGCCTTGTCCCCTATTTTACCCGGGCCGAGATCGAAAAAGGTCAGTTGCTGGCCGGGCAGGAGCTGGCCTGGCTGGCTGATCCGCTGGAGGCCTTTATCCTGCACATTCAAGGCTCAGGCCAGATCCAGCTGGCGGACGGTTCACTGCGGCGGGTGCAGTTCGCCGCCAAAAATGGCCGCGAGTACCGCAGCATCGGGCGGCTGCTCGTAGAAAAAGGCAGCCTGCGCCGGGAAGCGGCGACCATGCCGGAAATCATCCGTTATCTTAAGGAGCATCCTGCTAAACAGGAGGCCATTTTGCACCATAACGAATCTTTTGTTTTTTTCCGCTGGGGGGATGAGGCCGCAGTCGGCCCCCTGGGCAGCCTGGGAGAGCCCCTGACCCCTGGCCGCTCGGTGGCCCTTGACCAGGACTTTTTCCCCTCAGGCGGGCTGGCTTTTTTGACCAGCCGCAAGCCAAGGGTCAACCCGGCCGGAGAGATTATCGGCTGGGAACCCTTAAGCCGCTTCGTGCTGAACCAGGATTCCGGCTCCGCCATCACCGGGGCCGGACGGCTTGACCTGTTCTGGGGGGCCGGGAGCTACGCCGAGACAGCGGCTGGCAACATGCGGCATCCGGGCAGGCTGTATTTTCTGGTGAAAAAGAAATAGTTGTCAGTATCAGGCCCATTCTTATACAATCCTCGCAGGATATCTAGCTGGCCAGGCAAGAAAATATGCTGGAAAGGACACCGCCATGAAACAAACGGAAATAAATTACTGGATCACCAGCATGCTGGAAACCTATGGCAATGTTTCCGACCTCAATATCACAGTGGGCAAGCCTCTGCAGGTGGAGACCTCCGGGCAGCTGGCGCCGGTGCCGGTTGAGCCGCCGGTTGCGTCGCTCACCCCTTTTCAGACCGAGGTCTTTGCCTTGAACCTCATCGGCGGCAACAAGAGGCTGCTTGATGATCTGGTTCGGCACGGCTCCTGCGATCTTTCTTACTGGCTTGGCCAGAAGGCCCGGTTCCGGGTGAATATTTTCTCGCAAAAAACCAATCTTTCCACGGTGCTGAGAAAACTGGAGATGAAGATCCCGACCATCGGTCAGTTGAACCTGCCCGAACGCTTCAACACCATGGCCGGGGAGCGCAACGGCATCATTCTTGTCACCGGCGCCACCGGTTCCGGTAAATCAACCAGCCTGGCCGCGCTTCTCGACAAGATCAACGACGAAAAAACCGTGCACATCGTCACCCTGGAAGATCCCATCGAGTATGTGCATCAGCATAAGCTGGCAACCTTCAACCAGCGGGAGCTGGGCAATGATTTCGACACCTTTTCCTCAGGCCTGCGCGCCGCCCTGCGGCAGGCGCCCAAGGTTATCCTGGTTGGCGAGATGCGCGACCGCGAAACCCTGGAGATCGGGCTGTCCGCCGCAGAAACCGGGCATCTGGTGCTTTCCACCCTGCACACCGTGGACGCGGGCCAGACCATCAACCGGATCCTGGGCATGTTCGAGCAGGAAGAACAGACCCAGGTGCGCAACCGCCTGGTAGACACCATTCGCTGGATCGTCTGTCAACGGCTTTTGCCCAAGGCGGGCGGCGGCAGGGTGGCGGCCTTCGAGATCATGGGCATGAACCTGCGGGTGCGTGAGCTGATCATGACCGGGGAAACGGAAGACAAAACCTTCTACGACATTATTGCCGACGCCAGGGCCCTTGGCTGGCAGACCTTTGACCAGCATATCCTGGAACTGTACGAAAACGGCCTGATCAGCGAGGAGACCGCCCTCAGCTACTGCACCCGCAAAACCGCAGTCAACCGGGGGCTGGACAGCATCAAGTCCGCCCGGGGCGAATCTACCACCGGCATCACCGGCCTGGCCATGGATGTGAAGCAGGAAGAGAAACGGCGCTCTGGTTTTTAGGAGCCGTTACAGCCTACAGCTGCTAGCTTTAAGCTGACAGCTTACTTTCGGAGAAACCCATGCTTGCCCAATGCCCCAATTGCCAGCAACCCCTCACACTGAATGAAGCCCAGCTTGAAAAGATCAAGGCCGCCCTTGCTTCGCTGTCCATGGGAAAAACCCTGAGGATGGGCTGCCCGAAATGCGGCCAGCCCATTGCCCTGAACGCCGATGGCACGGTGGCCGCGCAGACGGCGGGGATGGTTGCAGGGGCCTCCCCCCCCAAACCCCAGCCGGTGCGGCGGCCCCCGGCGGCCCCGGTGCCGCCCGATCTCGGCTGGCTGTCCAGCGGAGTGTACAGCGAAAAGGAAGTCGTAGAAAATGTGCCTCACGCCCTGATCCTGATCAATGACGAGGCAATAGCCGCCAGGGTGGCCACGGCCTTCACGGAGATGGGCTACCAGCCCGCTTACGCCCAATCGGCGGCAGAGGCCCTCGACAAGATGCAGTTTGTAAATTTTGAGGCGGTCGCACTGCACAGCGGGTTTGAAGGCGGAGAGCTGAAAGACTCTGCCGTACACCAGCATCTGCGGGAAATGGCCATGACCCGGCGGCGCTATATCTTCTATATCCTGCTCGGCCCGGAATTCCACACCCTGTACGACCTGGAGGCCCTGGCCCACAGCGCCAATCTGCTGGTGAATGACAGCGACGCCCGCCATTTTTCCATCATCCTGAAAAGGGGACTGAACGATTACCAGGATCTGTTCGGGCCATACCTGGAAGCGCTTGGAAATTATGGGGTAAAATAGGAACCTCTCATTGACAACCGGCCTGGCTTGTGAGATGGTTTTTCTGGTAAATGAAAAGGGCTGGCTTTCCCGGATGTCACGCTGAGTCTGGATGTTTTTCAAGGTTCAACATTTTGCGCCACGGCCAACCAGGAGATTTGCATGAAACCCAATAAAACCATCAGGCAAAGACTTTCCCTTGGCAGCGGCATTATTGCCGCCATGCTCGTCATCACCGGGATCTACAACTATTTCGGGGTTGGCCGCATCGTCCGCTACAGCGAGGAGGTGATCCACGGCCATCAGCTCTCCGCCGAACTGGCGCAAAGGGAGGTGGATCACCTGATCTGGGCCGGCAAGATCAGCGACTTTTTAGCCGACGAGCAGGCCAGCCAACTGGGAGTGGAGATCGATTTTCACAAATGTGAACTTGGCCAATGGTATTACGGGGAAGGACGCAAGAAGGCGGAGCAGCTTGCGCCGGAGCTTATTCCGCTGCTGACCAGGATAGGCAAAAGCCACCAGAGCCTGCATGAGTCAGTCCTGGCTATGCAGCAGGCAGCCCTGGGGGAGGAAGGCAAGAAAGCGGCGGTTCGGATCTACACCGACCAGACCTTGCCCGCCCTGAAAGAAGTGCAGGCAACCCTCAGGGAAATCCAGAAAGAGGCCAAGAATAATATCATGACCGATGAGGCCATGCTGTCGTCCGCCGCCACTGTCCGCCTCCTTGTCGGCCTGCTCGCCGCGCTCAGCCTGGTTATCGCCCTGTTTACCGGCTGGCTGCTCAACCGGAACCTCTCCCAAGCGCTGAGTCAGATCAGCCTCAAGATGAAAAACGAGGCCGATCAGGTGGCCGCCGCCTCCAGCGAGGTCGCCGGTTCCAGCCAGAACCTGGCGGAAAGGGCCTCGGAACAGGCCGCCTCCCTCCAGGAAACCTCCGCCTCCCTGGAGGAGATTTCTTCCATGACCAGGCAGAACTCCGACAATGCCGCCCAGGCCGACGCCCTCATGCGGGAATCAAACGCGATTGTCACCCGGGCCGGGGCTTCGATGGCTGAGCTTGCCAGCTCCATGAAAACCATTGCCAAGGCCAGCGAGGAGACCCAGAAGATCGTCAAGACCATCGACGAGATCGCCTTCCAGACCAATCTGCTGGCCTTGAACGCTGCGGTGGAGGCGGCCAGGGCCGGCGAGGCCGGGGCCGGTTTCGCGGTGGTGGCCGATGAGGTTCGCAACCTGGCGATGCGGGCCGCCGAAGCGGCGAAAAACACCGCCGCCCTCATTGACGGCACGGTCGCCAAGATCAGGGAGGGCGCCCAGCTGGCCAACAGAACCAACGAGGCCTTCAGTGAAATCGCTGGCAGCACCGCCAAATCAAGTGCCCTGGTGGGCGAGATCGCCGGGGCTTCCCGGGAACAGTCCCAGGGAATCGGCCAGCTCAACCAGGCCATGAACGAAATGGACAACGCGGTGCAGGCCAACGCGGCCTCCGCCGAAGAGTCGGCCTCCGCCGCCGAGGAACTGAACGGCATGGCCCTGGAAATGGAAGCGCAGGTTCGCGAACTCCTGGCCCTGGTGGGCGAGGCCAAGGCCCCGGCCCCGCAGCTCCCGCCTCGCAGGCAGCCCGCCCAGAACAAACCGGCCCTGGCCGCGAGGAAAGGGTCGGCGTCGCTGAAAAAGGCCAACCCGGCAGTAAAAGCCCTCGCCGCCCCGGCCAGGCCGAAGAGCCAGGCGGTCAAGGCCGCCGAGATGATCCCCTTTGGCGATGATGAGTTTGAAGATTTTTAAGAACAAGAATTCCTATTTTCAAGGAACCCCCATGAAAGGCCTGATCTTCAACCTGCTGGAAGAATTTCTCACAGCCCGCTGCGGGGAAAAGGAGTATGAGCTGATCCTGGCGGATTGCCAACTCATCACCGCCGAGCCCTCGTTGATGGTGGGGCCGGGCTCATACCCGGATCAGGATTTCACCGCCATCGTCGCCAGCGCGGCCAACCGGCTGAGCCTTAGCCCAGGCGAACTTCTCCGGGAGGTTGGCCGGGCGCTCATCCCTCTGCTTGCCTCGCGATATCCGCAATTTTTCAGCCCCAGCAAGCACCCTCGGGAATTCTTCTCCACCCTGAATTTCATTCATCACCTGGAGGTGAAAAAGCTTTACAAGGATGCGGAGCTGCCCCGCTTTCACTGTGAAAACAAGACGGACGGAAGTTTGCTGGTCAGCTACCTCTCCAGCCGTGGTTTATGTCATCTTTTCAGCGGCCTGATCGACGGGGTGGCCGATCATTACCAGACCCCGCTGAGCCAGCGCCAGCTTGCCTGCCTTGGCGACGGCCAGCCGGAATGTCTTTTTGAAATCAGCTTCGATGACAGCGCCTGATGAACTCCCCGGACAATGCCGGCCAGCTCCGGAAAAAAATCAGCATTCTGCAACAGAAAGTCCACCTGCTGGAGACCATGGTAGAGGATCGTACCAGGGAAGCCTATCTGGAACAGGAGCGGCTAAGCGCCCTCATCGCCATCCTCCGGCACTGCCATGCGGCGACAGACCTGCAAACCCTGCTGACCGGCTGCCTCGACCTTCTCCTTGACCGGGATTTCCTGCGCAGCACCCACCAGGGCGCCGTTTTCATGGTGCATCGCCCAGAGGAGCTGGCCCTTATGGCCGCACGGAATCTGCGCCCAGAAACCGCTCTTCACCCTTGCGCGACAATTCCCTTTGGCCACTGCCTCTGCGGTCGGGCCGCAGTCGAAGGCCGCCTCATTTTTGCCCACAACACGGAAGAAAACGAGCATGGCCACGCAACATTCGCCCCCCACAGCCATTACTGTGTGCCGATAACTGTCCAGGGCCAGACCAGCGCCCTCCTTCTTCTTTATGTTTCCAGCCACGTCCAGCAGGATCAGGAGGAAACCCGTTTTCTTGAAGCTGCGGCCGAGGCTGTCGGCGCGGCCATTCTCCGTCTGAACTACCTGACCAAGCTCGACCGCGACCAGGCTCATCTGGAAGAGCTGATAAAAGTTAGGACCTTTGGCCTGCAACAGGCTGAGGCGCGTTACCGGGGCCTTTTTGAAAACGCGCTGGAAGGGATCTTCCAGACCTCGCTCACCGGAAAGATCCTCACCTGCAACCCGGCCTTCGCCCGCATGCTGGGCTATGATTCTTCTGCGGAAATCATCAACAAAGTCCACGACCTGGCCCACGATCTCTATGTAAACCCAGCCGACCGCGACCGGCTCCTGCAGCTTCTCCAGGCAAAAGGGAAGGTCTACGGCTTTGTGGTCAGACTGCGCCGCCAGGATGGCAGCCTCATCTGGGCCGAAAGCCATTGTCGGCTTATCCAGACTGCCAACACCGCCGAGCCTCTGGTCGAGGGAATGACGATCAATATCACCCGGCGCAGGGAGGCGGAGGAATCTCTGGCCACGGAAAAGGAACGGCTTGCCGTTACCCTGCAATCCATCGGCGACGGGGTAATCTGCACCGATATCGAGGGCAGGATCACCCTGCTGAACATGGTCACGGAAAGCCTCACCGGCTGGAGCGACGATGAGGCGCGCGGACGCCCCTTTGCCGAGGTGTTTCAGATCATCAACGAGCTGAGTCGGCAGCCGGTGGAAAATCCGGTGGCCAGGGTGCTGCGGGAAGGGATAACGGTGGGGCTTGCCAATCACACCATCCTGATCTCCCGCTCCGGCCGGGAATATGTCATTAGCAATTCCGCCGCACCGATCAGGTGCCACACCGGAGATATCCTGGGGGTGGTGCTGGTTTTCCGCGACGTCACCAGCCAGCAGCGGATGGAAGCGGAGATCCAGAAGATTGAAAAACTCGAATCAGTCGGGGTGCTGGCTGGCGGCATCGCCCATGATTTCAACAACATCCTCACCGTGGTAATGGGCAACCTCAGTCTGGCTCTGCGGCTTACCAACCCCGACGACCAGCGGTACGATCTCCTTGCCAGCGCGGGCAAGGCCGCCGACCGGGCCAGAAAACTCACCGGGCAGCTGCTTTCCTTTGCCAAGGGCGGGGAGCCGGTGCGGGAGGCGGCCGCCATCGACGAGGTCATCCGGGAATCAGCGGCCTTTATCCTGCACGGCAGCAGTTGCTCCTATTCCCTGGAGTATCCGGACGATCTCTGGCAGATCAGCTTTGATCGAGGCCAGATCAGCCAGGTGATCCAGAATCTGGTGCTCAACGCAAGCCAGGCCATGCCCGCTGGCGGCGCCATCAGGATCAACTGCCGCAACCGGGAAATCGGCCCGGACTCGGCCCTGCCCCTGCCTGCGGGCCGCTACCTCAGTATCTGCGTCCGCGACAGCGGCACGGGCATCCCTGCCGACCGGCTCGGCAGAATCTTCGACCCGTATTTCACCACCAAAGAGGCGGGAAGCGGGCTGGGACTGGCCATCACCCACTCCATTGTCAAAAAGCACGGGGGCCATATCAAGGCCGCCTCCATCTTAGGCGAAGGCGCCAGCTTCACCATGTTTCTGCCGGTAGACCAGGAAGAGCCAAAAACGAAAGCGGCGGTGCAATCAGGCCTGGAAGGACAGGCTTCCGGCCGCATCCTGATCATGGATGACGAAGAAGTCGTCCGGAAAACCTGTAGCGCGATCCTCGACTATCTTGGCTACCAGGCGGCAGAGGCTGCCGACGGCCGGGAGGCCATCGCCCTCTATCGGGCAGCCCTTGAGACCGCCGCGCCCTTTGCCGCGGTAATCATGGATCTGACCATTCCCAACGGCATGGGTGGCATCGAGGCGGCGCTGGAACTGAGGCAGGCAGACCCGCAGGCGATCCTGCTTGCCTCCAGCGGCTACAGCCACGACCAGGCCATGGCCGACTGCCACGCTTACGGCTTTAACGGTGCCATCGGCAAGCCGTACCAGGTCAACGAACTGGCTTCCGCCCTCCGACTGGCGCTGGGGGAGCAACTGCCCAGAAGTCGGCAGTCAGAATTCAGGAGTCAGCATGAAGAAGCCAAGGACAACATTATTCTGAATTCTGAATCCTGAATTCTGACTTCAGAATTCTTCTAAACACCACCCAAGGAACCGTCATGTCCGTGCCTGATTTCCTCTATTCCATCCGCTTCCGGCTGCTGGCCAGTCTTTTTGTCTTGCTTGGGCTTTCCATCTCCATCTCCATGTACGGGCTCTGGACCTTTGAGCGGGATCAGTACCTGGTCATTGCCCAGAATGAAGCCGCCAAGGCCGGCCAGACCGTGGAAAAGGCCTTACGCAACGCGATGCTTCAGAACAACCGGGCCGCTATCCAGCAATCAGTCAATGATATCCACGCCATCGTCAAGCCCTCGGTGATCAGCATTCTTTCCTACGAGGGCTTGGTCACAGTTTCCAGCGACAAGGCCATGCTGGGCATGTATTTCAACCGGGACAAAGAAGAAAGCTGCACAATCTGCCATACCACCAGGGGGGTGGCGCCCCGGCACAGCGCGGTTTTCCTTGAAACCGAGGCCGGGCCGGTGCTGCGCAATGTCATCAAGATTGCCAACGGCCCGGAATGTTACGGCTGCCATGCGCCCGAACAGAAAAACTGCGGAATTCTGATCTATGACGTTCTCTTTACCGATACCATCGAGATGCTCCGCACCGTGTTGTTCCGGATGGCCCTCACCGGGATAGTAGCCTTTGTTTCCCTGATCCTGGTTCTCCTGTTTGTTATCCAGCGCTACGTCCACCGTCCGCTGCATCAGCTGATGGATGGCTTTATGCATGTGGGCACCGGTGATTTCTCCTACTGGGTGGAGGTGGATACCAGAGGGGAATTTCAGGCCATGGCGGATCTGTTCAATGTGATGAGCCAGGCCATTCAGCGTTCTTTTATCAAAATCAAGGAGCAAAACTGGGAAACCACCAGCCTGTACACCTTTGTCCAGCAACTGAGTCAGGCCATCGAATGGCACCTGCTGCAGCGGCTGATCACCGATCTGCTTTACGAAACCTTCAACGCCCGGCAGGTAGCAGTGTTTCTTACCCGGGAAAAACAGAGCCAGGTTGTTTACGAGGTCTCCTGGCGCCAGAGCGACGACCTGCGCTACAATCATCGGGAGTACGCTCTGCTGGACAACGCCGACGATCTACCCCCCGGCGTTGTCCCGGAGTGGGAAAGATGGCGGGCCGGAGAACTGACCCGCCCCAGCTTCAGCGACAAGGACACCAGGGTAGTCCTGCCCCTTGTTTCCAAAGAGGTTGTTCTTGGCCTGGTCTGCCTGCAACGGGAAACAGACCGGCCTTTCAGCGGCGCGGAAAAGAAGCTGTTTTTCGCGCTCAGCGAGCAGGTCGGCATCGCCCTGGCCAACGCCCGGCTGTACCGGATGGCCATCACCGATGGCCTGACCGAGCTTTATACCCGGCGGTACTGCGAGGCCAGCATGCAGAAATTGCTGGAGATCCATGAGTCAACCCAGGCGACGTCCTTCTGTATCCTGATGCTTGATCTCGACCATTTCAAGCTGGTCAACGACACCCATGGCCACCAGGTTGGCGATGAAATTCTCATCCAGCTTGCCGACCTGCTGCGGGTCAGCATCCGTCAGGACGATGTCGCCTGCCGCTACGGCGGGGAAGAATTTATCGTGCTGATAATGGGCGGCTTGAAGATGGGCCGGGAAAGCGCCCTGCGTCTGCACAAAGTTATAGAAAATCATCTGTTCACCAGCAGCACCGCGCCGCCGCTGCACAACACGATCAGCATCGGGGTGGCCAATTTCCCTCTGCACGGCAAAAACGGCGAGGAGATTATCGGCGCCGCAGACCATGCCCTGTACGAGGCCAAAGAACGGGGCCGCAACCGGGTCGTCTGTTTTGGGGAGGAGTGAATTGCAACAGTAAGAATTCAGGATTCAGGATTCAGAAGTCAGTAGAAATGCTGAATAATCTGATTTTCTGGCTGTCCTTCTGAATTCTGGATTCTGACTTCTGAATTCTTAATTCTTTAAAGGAACCGCCATGTTCTCCTCTGATTTTTTCTCTTCCCTCCGATTCCGGCTGCTGGCCAGTCTTTTCGTACTCCTCGGGCTTTCCATCTCCATTTCCCTGTACGGGCTCTGGACTTTCGAGCGGGATCAGTATCTGCTCATCGCCCAGGATGAAGCCACCAGGGCCGGAAAGACCATCGAAAAAGCGTTGCGCAGCGCGATGCTCCAGAACAACCGGCCCGCGATCCAGCAAGCGGTTGATGATATCCACGCGATCGTCAAGCCCTCGGTGATCAGCGTTCTTTCCTACGGGAGCACGGTCATGGTTTCCAGCGATAAAGGCCTGCTGGGCAAGCATTTTGACCGTAACCGCGAGGCAACCTGCGTGGTCTGTCATACCAGCCCAGGGATGACTCCCCAGCGCCAGGCGATTTTTCTTGAAACCGAGGCCGGGCCGGTGCTGCGCAATATCATCAAGATTCCCAACGGCCCGGAGTGTTACGGCTGCCACGCGCCCGAACAGAAAAACTGCGGGATTCTGCTCTACGACGTTTTCTTTACCGACACCATCGAGATCCTCCACACCGTGCTGATCCGGATGATCCTTACCGGTCTGGCCTCCTTTGTTGCCCTGATCTTTATCCTGTCCTTTATTATCCAGCGCTATGTCCATCACCCGCTGCAGCAGATGATGGAGGGCTTTGCGCATGTGGGCACCGGCGATTTCAACCACTGGGTGGAGGTGGAGGTCAGGGGGGAATTTCAGGATATGGCGACCCAGTTCAATGTGATGAGCCGGGCCATCCAGCGCTCCTTTGCCGAAATCAAGGGAAAAAACTGGGAAACTACCAGTCTGTACACCTTTGTCCAGCAACTGAGCCAGGCCATCGAATGGCGCCGGTTGCAGCGGCTGATTACCGATCTGCTCTGCGAAACCTTCAAGGCCCGGCAGGTGGTGGTGTTTCTTGCCCGGGAGAAACAGGAGCAGGTTATTTACGAGATCGCCTGGCGCCAGGCCGACGACCTGCGCTACTACCATCGCGAGTATTCCTCCTGGAAGGCAGCCGCTGATCTTCCCGACGGCGTCACCCAGGCTTGGGAAAAATGGCGGGCCGGGGAACTTACTTCTGCCATCTTCAGCGACAAGGACACCAGGGTCGTCCTGGCCCTTGATTCCAAAAATATTGCCCTTGGCCTGGTGTGCCTGCAACGGGAACCCGGCCTGTCTTTCAGCGGAGCGGAAAAGAAGCTGCTTCTCGCGCTTGCTGAGCAGGTCGGCATCGCCCTGGCCAATGCCCGACTGTACCGCATCGCCATCACCGATGGCCTGACCGAGCTTTACACCCGGCGCTACTGCGAGGCCAGCATGCAGAAATTGCTGGAGGCCCATGAGTCAACCCCGGAAAAAGGCTTCTGTGTTCTGATGCTTGATCTCGACCACTTCAAGCTGGTCAACGACACCCATGGCCACCAGGTTGGGGATGAAGTGCTCATCCAGCTGGCCGGGCTTCTTCGCACCAGCATCCGCCAGGAAGATGTGGCCTGCCGCTACGGTGGAGAAGAGTTTATTATTCTGGTGAACGGCGACTTGAGCAAGGGCCTGGAAAGCGCCCAGCGCCTGCGGCAGGTCATTGAAGAGCATCTGTTCATAAGCCGCACTGCCCCGCCGCTGCACAAGACGATCAGCATCGGGGTGGCCAATTTTCCTCTGCACGGCAAAAACGGGGAGGAGGTTATCGGCGCTGCGGATCACGCCCTGTACGAGGCAAAAGAGCGGGGTCGCAACCGGGTGGTTTGTTTCGGGGAGGAGTGAGCTACGAATTAAGAATGAAGAATTAAGAATGAAAAATGAAGAATTCAGAAGGACAACCAGAAGATCAGCTTATCCAACTTGAATCCCCTCCCTTGACCCGCAAGGGGGGAGCAACCTTTGGGTAATTTTGCAGGAGGATCTTCTGAATCCTGAATCCTGACTCCTGAATTCCAAGCAGTTACAAGGAGGCCTTATGCAACGGTTGGCAATGACGGTTCTCTTTCTTTTCCTGACAAGCCCGGCCTGGGCGCAAACCTGGTCCTTTGGTGTGCTGCCGCAAAGAAACGCGGTGCTCACCGCGCAATACTGGAACCCGATCCTGGATTATGTAAGCAAAAAGAGCGGGGTGACCCTGGAGCTTAAGACGAAAAAAACCTCGCTGGAATATTCCGAGGCGGAAGCACAGAGCGAATTTGATTTTGTCTATAGCAATCACATCTTCATGCCAAGTCATGCCGCCGCTGCTTACCGGGTCATGGCCCGATCGGCGGGGAAACCTATCCACGGGCAGATTGTGGTGCCGGAAGCATCTCCGCTGCGCTCGCTGCGTGAACTGGAAGGCCAGGAAGTCGGCTTTCCCAGCAAGAATGCCTTTATTGCCTATGCGGCACCGATGTCCGCCCTGATCCTGGCAAGGGTAACGGTGAGCCCGGTATTGGGCGGCAGCCAGGAAGGCATCATGGCGCAGCTCAACGCAGGTCAGATTCCGGCGGCGGGCGTCCATTCCAAAGTGATGCAGGAATATGCCGAGCGCGAGGGTTTCAGGTATCGGGTGCTGTGGAGCTCCGAGGACTATCTCGATCTGCCCGTCGCCGCCCATCCGCGCGTCCCCAGGCAGGTGGCGAAGGCGGTGCGGGAGGCCTTGCTCGGCATGGCGACCGATGCGGAGGGGCTGAAGATCCTGGCCGCGAGCGCCGCCATCATCAAGCAGGAGCCGCCCTGGGGTTTTAGGCCAGCGCAGGATGCCGAGTACCGGAATCATCGGGAAGTTTATCGTTTCCTCTGGAAGAAGGAGGCGCGCGGAGTATGAAAATAAATCCCCCTTGCCCTCCTTTGTCAAAGGGGGGAACAGAAGCAGGAACACCGCCATCTTCCCCCTTTGCCAAAGGGGGATTGAGGGGGATTTGGGCGCGTCTCACCCTGATTGCCCGGGTAATGCTCTGCGCCAGCCTGGCCCTGTCTTTGGCAGGCAGTTCACTGCTCTTGCTTGCCACCAGCAAGGAGGCCGACTTTTTACACACTCATCTCGAGGAACACCTTACCAGTGAGATGGAAGCCGTGTCGCTCGCCATCTCCGAATGGGCGGTGATCGGCGACTACGCCAACATCAAACAGGTTCTCCAGCTACGGATTAAGTACGGTAATATCCAGCATATCGCCTGGACAAACGCCAGAGGCCGCCAGCTTTCGGCCAGCGCCAAGGCCATTCCTGCCCTGCGTGCGCCCGGCTGGTTCGTGCGCTGTGCCAACATCCTCTCGCCGCAGGCCAGCCGCGCCCTGGTTATCGGCGGGCGGGACTATGGCCAGGTAAGCATCGAGATGACCGCCACGCCCTATCAGAACCGGCTGTGGGAGGAATTCCTCCGTAATCTGGCCATCCTGGGGCTGGCGCTGGGGTTGGATTTAATTGTTATCCTGCTGATCCTCAAAAACGGCTTGCGGCCTCTGGCCGCGCTAAAGCAGGGGGCGAGTACTCTGGAAAGGGGTGAGATGGCGAGCCGCATCGCCCCCCAAGGCAGCCCGGAACTTGTTCATGTCATCCAGGCCTTCAACCGCATGGCCGCAGCGCTGGAGACGGCGCAGGACTCTTTGCGCCAGAAAGCCGAGCAACGTACTCTTGCCGCCAGTGTGTTCGAAAACGCCCTTAACGCCATCATCATCACCGACGCACAGAAACGCATCCTCGAGGTCAACCCCGCCTTTACCCGAATCACCGGCTACAGCCGCGCCGAGGCCCTGGGGCAGACGCCGCATCTGCTTGCCTCCGGACGCCATGACCCCGGCTTCTATGCCGCCATGTGGGCGGAAATCAAGAATACCGGGCAATGGCGCGGCGAAATCTGGAACCGGCACAAGAACGGTAAAATCTATCCCGAGGATCTTGCTATCGTAGCGGTGCGCGATGAGGAAGGGGCGGTGACCAGCTACCTCGGCATCTTCAGCGATATCTCGCAGGTCAAGGAGCAGGAAGCCCAGCTTCAGCACCTGGCGCATTATGACTCGCTCACCGGGCTGCCCAACCGGGCCTTGCTTGCCGATCGCCTGAAGGTGGCCTTGGCTCAGGCCGGGCGCTCCGGGGAAAGGCTGGCCGTGTGTTATCTTGATCTTGATGGCTTCAAGCCGGTCAACGACACCTGGGGCCATGCCACGGGCGACCGCCTGCTGGAGGAAGTGGCCGGGCGGCTGCGCGAGGCGGTGCGCGGCGGCGATTCCGTAGCCAGGCTGGGCGGCGACGAGTTCGCCCTGCTGCTGGCGAAGCTGACCGACATGGAAGAATGCGAGCTTGTCCTCTCGCGTCTGTTGCAGAGCGTGGCCCGGCCTATTTTCCTTGACGGGGCCACGCTTGCGGTCACGGCCAGCATCGGCATTACCTTTTTTCCCGATGATGGGGCAGATGCCGACACCCTGCTACGCCACGCGGATCAGGCCATGTACCTGGCCAAGGAGGCTGGACGCAATTGCTACCAGCTGTTCGATTCACACCACGACCAGGCCGCCCGCGAGCGGCGCGCTTTCGTGCTCCAGATGGAGACGGCTCTGGAGCAGGATGAGTTTTGCCTCTACTACCAGCCCAAGGTGGACATGCGGGCGGGAACGGTAATCGGCGCCGAGGCCCTGATCCGCTGGCGCCATCCGGAACAAGGCCTGATCGAGCCTGCCGGGTTCCTGTCACAGATGGCAGGCTCGGCCCTGGAAATCAGGCTCGGGGAATGGGTGATCGACACCGCCCTTACTCAGATGGATGCCTGGCACGCCGCTGGGCTGGATCTGCCGGTGGCTGTCAATATCGCGCCGCAGCATCTGGCCCGCAGCGACTTCGCCTTTCGCCTCAAGGAACTGCTCGACCAGCATCCGGGCCTGCCTGTAAACCGGCTCGAACTGGAGGTGCTGGAGAGCGTGGCGCTTGATGATCTCGAACATGTCTCCCGCCTGATCGAGGATTGCCGGAAGATCGGGGTGAGCTTCGCCCTGGACAATTTTGGCACCGGCTATTCCTCTCTTACTTGTCTCAAACGCCTGCCCGTTGACCTCATCAAGATCGACCTCTCCTTCGTGCGTGACATGCTGGGCAACGCGGAGAAACTGGCCATTGTCGAGGGCGTCATTGGCCTGGCCGAGGCTTTTCACATCAGCGTGATCGCCGAAGGCGTGGAAACCGTGGCGCAAGGCCTATCCCTGATCCAGCTGGGCTGTTCCCTGGGGCAGGGATACGGCATTGCCCGTCCCATGCTCGCCCCAGACCTGCCCGGCTGGATCGCCGCCTGGCAGCCCGATCTGCTGTGGCGGCAGGCGCCCGCGACCTGGTCACGGGACGATGCCGTGTTGCTCGGGGCCGAGCTGGATCACCGCCTCTGGGTTGGGGCAATGCAGGCCTTTGTTGACGGCGGTCAGTCTGTCGGCCAGGCCGAATTGAAGTTTCCTCCCCTGAACCCCCTTCAGTGCCGCTTCGGGCGCTGGTATCACGGCCCAGGCCGACTGCGTTACGGCGGCATTGCCGAATTTATGGCCATTGATCCGCTGCACCAGCAAGTCCACGCCGCAGGCGAGGCGATCAGCGCCCTTTGCCGCAGCGGCCAGATCGACGAGGCCCAGAGGCGCATGGTCGAGCTGATGGCGCAGCGAGATGAGCTTATCGCCCAACTGCACCTCCTGGCCAGGGTCATCAACGCCTGCCCCTGCAAAGGGGAAGGAGCCTGAACCGTGGCAAAAACAGTAATTGCTTGGCACCCCTCAATGTGCTATGTTATGTACATACTTTTGCGGAGGAGTTGAAATGGAGGCCTTAACCTATACCTATACACGACAAAATTTTGCCGATGTCATGCGTTTAGTAAATGACGACCATGCGCCGGTGGTGGTGACAAGCCAGCGCGGCAAACCGGTGGTAATCATGGCCCTGGACGATTATCAGAGCCTTGAAGAAACTGCCTATCTGCTGCGGAATCCAACCGGCACGCAGCGGCTGCTCGAATCGGTTGCAGAGTTGCGCAACGGTGGCGGAGTGGTGCGGGAACTGCTGCATGATGATTAAGCCGTTGTCACAAAATAACCCGGTCATTTTATGTGGCCAAAACGGCATAAGGAGCCGTAAAGGGATATGCGAAAGTGTATAAATTATTTTGTAACGGCTCCTAAGTTTTCCACCCGGGGGTGGGAGGATTATCTGTACTGGCAGGCAACAGACCGCGCCCTTCTCAAACGCATCAACCTGTTGCTTCAAGAAATTGCTCGTGAACCGTTTACCGGAATTGGCAAACCGGAACCCCTGAAACACCAACTATCAGGCTTCTGGTCACGCCGTATAGATTTACAGCACCGTCTGGTTTATTCCTGCCATGATGAGACAATCCTGATTGCCCAATGCCGTGACCACTATTGATTGACTCGTAATTCCATTTCTAAACCGAAGATTTAATCATCCAGCAGGGGCATGGCATGCCGTGCCCTTATTCCCTTGACGGGACAGTTTATGCAAACTGTAAAAGTCTTTGACAAATTACATAGGTCTGGAAAGGTGGCTGTCCCTTGCCGGGGATCGCGCTCTTTCCCCTGCCCTGATCCACGCCGACGCCTCCTACCAGTATAAAGGGATCCGGGTCAGGGGTTGGCGGGAAAGCGGCGCCATCCTCTCCGCCTGACAGCGGCTCTGCGTCAGGATACTTGACAAGCCCCCTCTTCCTGCTATCTTTATGGCAATCATCATCCTTGCCAACACTTCCCCGGAGACCGGAGATCCATGAAAAAAACCGTTACCTTTTTGCCCGACAACATCACCATCGAGGTGAATGACGGAGATAACCTGCTGGGCGCCGCAGCCAAGGCCGGGCTTTATATCCAGGCCTCCTGCGGCGGCGACGGGGTTTGCGGCAAGTGCAAGGTCAAAATAGAACAGGGCGAGGTTGCCGCCAGCAATTCCACGCAGCTCTCAAATAAGGAGCACGCGGCAGGCTTCCGTCTGGCCTGCCAGTCTTCAGTCACTCAGGATCTGGTAGTCTCCATCCCCGTCACAACCAGCAAGGACGGCAAGGCCCTCAAGACCAAGCCCAAGACCACCCGGGCCATCTCCGCCCGCTCGCTGGATCACCTCATCGGCGCCTGGCAGGTGTCGCCGCCGGTGGAAAAACGCTTCCTTGCCCTGGAGCCGCCCACCCTCGCAGACAATGTCCCCGACCTCCAGCGCCTGATGCGGGCCATCAGGAAGAAATGCCATGACTGCGCCGAGCCTACCTACGATCACCCGGAGCTGTTGAGGGAGCTGCCCTTCCTCCTGCGGGAGGCCAACTGGCAGGTGACCGCGATCATGCTGCGCGGCAAACGGGTCGAGGAGCCGAACCGGATCATCGCCGTGGAGCCGGGCGACACCACGGGCAACCTCTACGGCCTGGCCGTGGACATCGGCACCACCACGGTCTGCGGGGTATTGCTCGATCTTAATTCCGGCGAGGTAATCGCCGAGGCCTCGGCCTACAACGAGCAGATCGGCTGCGGCGAGGATGTCATCTCCCGAATCATTTACTCCCAGCGGCCCGGC
>MGTC01000048.1:0-2839 GCA_001799255.1 Deltaproteobacteria bacterium RIFOXYD12_FULL_55_16 | reverse complement strand
GAGAAGGTGGTCCGCACCATCAACTCGGTGATCGAAACGGTCTGCCAGAAAGTGCTGATCAACCCCGGCAACATCAGTTACATTATGGCGGCGGGCAATACCATCATGAGCCACCTGCTTTTAGGCCTTAACCCCAAGTACCTGCGGGAAGCGCCCTATGTGCCGACCTGCAGCCACTTCCCCCTGACCCGCGCCGCAGTCTTGGGCATTCACGCCCACCCTTCGGTGCGCCTCTTCCTCTACCCCTCGGTGGCCAGCTATGTGGGCGGGGACATCATCTCCGGGGTGCATGCCTGCCAGATGTACAAGAGCCCGAAACTTACCCTGTTCATCGACATCGGCACCAACGGCGAGATCGTGGTCGGCAACGAGGAGTGGCTGGTCTGCGCCGCCTGCTCTGCGGGCCCGGCCTTCGAGGGCGGCGGTATCCGCCACGGGATGCGGGCCAATACCGGGGCCATCGAGAACTTTCATATCCATCCGGAGACGCTTGAGCCGATGATCATCACCGTTGGCCGGAGCAAGCCCTGCGGCATCTGCGGCTCAGGGCTCATCGCCATTGTGGCCGAGCTGCTGGAGGCCGGGGTCATCGATCAGCAGGGCAAGTTCAACCGCAGCCTGGAACACCCCCGCCTCCGTCAGGGGATCGACGGCTTTGAGTACGTGCTGGTCTGGGGCAAGAACTCCCTCACGGGCGAGGATATCGCCATCACCGAGGTGGATCTGGATAACCTGATGCGGGCCAAGGGCGCCATGTACGCGGGCTACGTCACCCTGTTGGAATCGGTGGGCATGACCTTTGCCGATCTGGACCGGGTGATCATGGCCGGTAATTTCGGGGCCTATATCGATCTGGAGCAGGCGATCTGCATCGGACTTTTGCCGGACATCGACCGCGACAAGTTTTATTATCTGGGCAACGGCTCCATGCTGGGCTGCCAGATCAGCCTCACCGACCATGTCCGCTTCCGGGAACGGATGCTGGTCAGCGCGCTGATGACCAACCTGGAGCTTTCGGAGAGCGCCCAGTTCATGGGCCACTACATGGCCGCGCTCTTTCTGCCCCATACCGACATGGCGTTGTTCCCCACGGTGCAGGAGAAGCTGTCGCGCCAATAGGGAACTTTGACAAATACGTAGGATTCAGAATTCAGGAGTCAGAATTCAGAATACCGCGTGACAAATACAAACAGATGGGCCTTTTGCCATACCAACAAGTCTTGAAATGTTGTCGTGGATTTTTTATGCTGACTCCTGAATTCTGAATTCTGAATTCCGACTCTTGAGTAGTTACATGGAAAACATAGAACCCGACCTGGCAGTTTGCCTGATTCATAACCCGGCCCGGCCCGAGGGGCTTTTTCCCTTTCTGGACGCGCTCCTGGCCGGGGCCGACCCGGTGGCTCTGGAGATCATCGTGGTGGCCAGCCAGCCGGAACATCCCGCCCTTGCCCGGCTGGAGCGGGCTTTCCCGGAGATTACCATTCTGGAAAACAGCGGCGCCGACCAGTCAGCCAGAGCCCGCAACCACGCCTGCCGTCTGGCCAGGGCCCGCTATCTCTCCTTCTGGGATGAGGGCCTCCGGCCTTCTCCCGGCAGTATCGCCACCCTGCTCCGTTTTCTTGAGGAAAACCCGGAAGCTGGCCTGGTCTCCCCCAGGATCGTCGACCCCGAGGGCATGGTTCAGCCCTCGGCGCGCACCGCCCCTTCGCTGGCCACCATCCTCTGCCTGCACACCCCCCTGGGGCGTCTGCTCCTGGCCGCGCCCATCATCCTTCGGCAGCATCTGATGCTGGAACAGAACCATCTGCAATCCTTCGAGGCCCAGTGGCTTTTAGACACCTGCCTGGTAATCCGCCGGGAGGTGGTGGAAGACATCGGCCTGCCAGACGAGGGCTTTTTCGCCCACTACGCCGATGCCGATTATTGCCTGAGGGCGCGCCGGGCTGGCTGGCATCTCCACTATCTGGCCGAGGCCGTGGTAATCCAGAGCGAGCCGGAATCCTCCCTGGCCCAGGGCCTGTCTTCTTTTGGCGGCACCGCGCGCCTGCTGGGCGACTGCACCCGGTTGCTGCTAAAAAAATGGCTGCGCCCCGCGCAGATGCCTGGGTGATTTGTTAGGAAGACAGAATTCAGGAGTCAGAATTCAGAAGAAAGGCGGGTTTGCAGAATATCCTTCATCCAGAAGATGAATATTCTCCAGTCCGGGCTTGTCTTGTTTCTCCTCTCTTGCTACCTGTTTGATATTCTGACAAATACTTCCTGGCATGCTCCTTGCTTCGCCTATGGGCTGTTTCCCAGTTTCCACTCATCAGGTTCCGCAGTCAACAATACAAAGGAGGATTGTACCCATGAAGAAAAGCATGATGTTACGGATCAGCACCATTCTGGCAGGCTCTCTGCTCAGCGCCACTATGGCCTGGGCTGTTACCGACTATAGCGCCATGAGCAATGAGGAGCTGGCGACAAGACGCGACAGCATGCCAAAAGCCAGCATGGAAGAACAGCACGCCTTCCACAACGAATGGCAGAAACGGATGCAGCAGATGAGCCCGGAAGAAAAACAGAAAGCCATGAAGTCTGGTAAAGAGCAAGGCATGGGCTCCGGCGGCGGGATGGGAGGGATGGGTTCCGGCTCCTCTGGCTCAGGCGGTGGCATGGGTGGTGGCATGGGTGGTGGTATGGGCGGCGGGATGATGGGTGGCGGCATGGGTGGCAGCGGACGGCGTTAAGTTGTTCCCTCCGCCTTTTTCAGGATGACATGGCCAGGCAGCCTGCCAAGGTGTCTGGCCATCATTATTCTGGCTTCTGAATTCTGAATCCTGAATTCAGAATTCTA
>MGTC01000047.1:3278-7546 GCA_001799255.1 Deltaproteobacteria bacterium RIFOXYD12_FULL_55_16 | reverse complement strand
CGCCTGACCACCCCGCTGTTTGACAGCCGGTTGTTTACCAGACATCTCGAAGAGGCCTGCGCGCAGATGTACGAACGCTGGCACGCAGACCTGCCGCCGGAGCACATTCATGTTGAATAGCTGGCGTAACTCTTTGAAACTATCAGCCTTACATTTTGCCTTCTTCGCTGATAACGCCGGGCGGCAGGTGTTTCTCGATAAAACGGCGGATCATCTGCGGCGTGAGGATGAGACCGGTGAGCACCTCGTTGCCGATCCTGATGGCCGGCACGGTCTTGATCCCGGCCTGGGATGAGCGGCTCAGATTGGTGGTGACCTCAATGGTTTCGAGTTCGAGGTGCGGGGAGCTGGCCAGGATTTTTTTGAGGATGCGGCCTGCATACAGACAGCGCGGGCAGAGGATGGTGCGGTAGAATTCTATTTTCATGACGCTTGTTAGCCCTCAATGAGGGTTTTGATATAGCTCTGTTCGTCCTGGGCTGGGATGAAGATTTCCAGGTTGTTGTTCCAGCGGCTCACATAATGCTGGGTGAGCAGGGTGCGCATGGCGTTCTTGAGCTGGATGACCGTAGTATATTCCTGAATGAAGTATTCGCCGTAGCTGTTTTCTGTCACTATGATCGATTTCAGGGTTTTTGCTCCTTTTACCGGCTCTTTCTTGAAGTTGACAATGACCAGCGCCCGGAGCACGGTTTCCCGTTTGAGCAGGTTCGCCGGGGAAATGCGGGAGAAATGGATGATGGGAAAGGTTTTTATCAGCAGCTCAGTCAGCTTCTGGATATCCGCCAGATCAATGGGGACGAAATTTTTTGTCAGATGGATCTGGGTTTTGGCGGAAAGGATGCCATTTACCAGGAGCCAGACAATAAGCCGGATCAGGTTGTCTTCCCGCTTGATCATTGAGCCAATATGACTTTTCATCGAGTCATGGTCAAGCTGTCCCTGAAACGCATAATAGTTGAACGAGCCCTCGTGTCTGGTGATATGGATGGTGAGGTTCTCCTGCTCCATCAGGTCACGGGAAACACTGCGGATATAGTCGATTTTGTGGTCCTTCTGTTCATAGAAGGTGAACAGCTTGCGGCCTAGAATGGAGATGTCCCGTTCGGTAATGGTCAGGCCGGTGTCTGCGCTGAAGCTTTTAAAGATCCAGCGCAGCCTTTTGTAGGTTTCGATAAGATAATCGTGCACCTTGGCGCCAAAGGCCACGAGCTCTTTGTATTTCCAGTCGCGGAAGTGCAGGAAGTGGGTGAAGTTCTCAGGGAGGAGATGCCAGGCCTGCATCATGCCCATGGTTGCCTTCAGGTGATTGTCATGCCCTGGTCTGGTATTTTTTTGTGAGGCAACCCCTTCAAGGGTCTTGAGGAAGAGGCATTCTCTGATCAGGGGCGCCCATTTCTGTCCGGCCCTGTCCTGGGTGTAAAAAGCGATGATGTCACGGGCCAGCAGGATGTAGGGGTCAATCTTGGCCAGGGCCATGGCGCTCTGTTCCGCTGCGGAAAGTTTCTCCGGATAGGTTACCAGGCATTTTATCCTGTTGGAGAAAAGCGGGAGGGTGGTTGTTTCCCCACGCAGGAGGAGTTCGAGATAGGCAAGTTTGATCACCGACTTGAACGGGCTGTCCAGGGCCTTGTTTATCTGCCAGAGGCAGGCTCCGAAAATCTCCGCCTTGGGGATGTCGGAAAGGTAGCCCAGGTCAATAAAGTCATGAAGACAGAGCCTGTTGTGCGCAACAAGATTCTGGACAAAGTTGCGGTATTCGTTCTCGCTCAGGCCCGGGGGGATAAACCACCAGAGAAGCATCTTGCCGGCCACCAGGATATGGGTGCGGAAAAGCTCGTCCTTGAGCAGGAGCTTGATGGCGGAGCCTGCCGAATTCTCACTGGTTTCTGACTCGAAGTTGTTTTCTTTTGTCTGGTCAATGTCTACCAGAAAGAAGTGGACTTCTGAACCTCGTTTCAGCGCCCAATCTTCTATGATTCTGCATTTTTTCTGTAAAAGCGACAGCCCTTTTTCGCCAAGCTCTTCCTTGCGGATGCTGACCCAGTAATCGCAGTCGGAGATTATCGATTGGGCGATGGTGCCGATGCTGCCGATGGTTTTCAAGGAGTGGATGCAGGGCTTTTTAGTAAAGGAGGAAGGGCTGTCGGCCCTTATGGCTGTCGAGTTTGGGAAATAGCGGCGAAAGAGCTCCTGGGGGAATTCTGTTTTCGGGTTGTAGCGGTGAAGGCCATAAGGGCAGTCCGCATCATCGACAAAGCCGGGAAGATCAGGATAGTTGCAGTGGAGGAGATAGGGTAGAACCTTGAGCAGGAGCAGGCCCTGGCCTGCATCGAAAAGCATGGCCTTGGCTTTGCGTTCCTCATTGTATCTGAGGTAGCGGCTTATCTTCTGCTGGAAGGCGTTTGCTGCGGTTTCCTGTCTGGTATCCATTGGGGCAGCGGTGTTCCTTAAGGTGCCTGAAGTATGGCCTCATGCAGACGAACCGCCTGCCTGGTTTTTTCCACCTCGTGGACGCGAAGAATATCCGCCCCTTGGGTGGCGCAATAAGCTGAAATCATGGCCGTTGCCAGGTCACGATCCTGGGTTTTTAGGCCAAGGAGCTTGCCGATAAAGGCCTTGCGGGAATGCCCGACCAGAAGCGGGCAGCCAAGGCTTTTAAAGGCGCGCAGATTTTTAAGGATCGTCAGGTTATGCCCGGTGGTTTTGCCGAATCCGAGACCGGGGTCAACAATAAGCCGTTGCCGGTCAAGCCCCTGCTCTGTTGCCCAGAATATCCTCTCCGTCAGAAAATCCGTGATCTCCTGAATAACATTATCATACGCCGGATCGTCCTGCATGTCTTTGGGAGTCTTGCGCATGTGCATGAGGATGACTGGCGCCTCGTGGGTAACGGCGATCCGGATCATGGCGGGATCGAAGCGCAGGGCGCTGACATCGTTGATGATATCAGCGCCTGCGTGCAAGGCCTGGTGCGCCACCTCCGCCTTGGTTGTATCAATGGAAATCGGGATGCTCTGGTGCATCGCCCGGATACAGGCGACAGCAGGAAGAACCCGACGCAGTTCCTCGTCTGCCGATACCGGTTCGGCATAGGGTCTGGTTGATTCACCGCCCACATCAATGAGATCCGCCCCGCTGTTCAGCATGATTTTGATCTGGGCGGAGATGGCCTCCTCTTGCGTAAAGCGGCCGCCATCGGAAAAAGAGTCCGGGGTGAGGTTGAGAATGCCCATGACCAGAGGGCGGGAGCCAAAGGTTATGGTTGTGTTTCTGGTGGTGATTTGCAAGAGGCGGCCTGAAAATGCAGGAGCCCTTTGGCTGGCTGTGCCGTCAATGGGCTCCGTTTGTTGGTAAATGAAAGCAGAGGCATCGGTCATCCGCTTAATTTATGCCTGCGCCTGAATCTCTGCCGGAGATGCTGTTTTGCCGTCATGCCCTATGATTGCCTTGATATCGTCCAGGCCGAGGGTTTCCCTTTCAAGGAGGGCCTGGGCAATGGATCTCAAAACCGCGCTGTTTTCTGAAAGCAGCTGATGCACCTTTTCGTTGGCCTTCAGGACAATGCGTTTGACCTCATCGTCAATCTTGACTGCGGTTGATTCGCTGTAATCACGGTGCTGCGCGATCTCCCGGCCCAGGAAGATCTGTTCTTCCTTCTTGCCGTAAGACAGAGGGCCCATTTCCTCGCTCATCCCCCATTCGCAGACCATTTTCCGCGCCAGTTGAGTGCAGCGTTCGATATCATTGCCGCTCCCGGTGGTGATTTCGCCAAAGATCAGCTCTTCCGCCACCCTGCCGCTGAGCAGGATGCAGAGGTTGTTCTTGAGGAAGGAGCTGGCGTAGGTATGTTTTTCATCCACCGGCAATTGCTGGGTAAGGCCAAGGGCGCGGCCCCGTGGAATAATGGTTACTTTGTGGATGGGGTCGGTGCCGGGCAGGAGCATGGCCACCAGGGCGTGTCCTGCTTCGTGGTAGGCGGTGATCTCTTTTTCCTTCTCGGTGATGATCATGCTGCGGCGTTCGGCCCCCATCATCACCTTGTCCTTGGCCTGTTCCATGTGGATCATGGTGATTTTTTCCGCATCGCCACGGGCTGCGAGCAGCGCGGCCTCGTTCACCATGTTTTCCAGATCGGCCCCGGAAAAACCAGGGGTGCCACGGGCGATGACCTCCCATTTGACATCTTCGGCGAGGGCTTTTTTCTGACCGTGAACCTCCAGAATTTTTTCCCGGCCCTTCACATCCGGCACCGGCACTATCACCTG
>MGTC01000047.1:0-3121 GCA_001799255.1 Deltaproteobacteria bacterium RIFOXYD12_FULL_55_16 | reverse complement strand
TGCAGGGTGCTTTTTTCTGTCCCTGGATGAACAGATCCCGCACCCGGGAAGCGCCGACGCCTACAAACATCTCGACAAAATCGGAGCCGCTGATGGAATAGAAGGGAACCTCCGCCTCGCCAGCCACAGCCTTGGCCAGCAGGGTTTTGCCGGTGCCCGGCGCCCCGGCCAGCAAAACACCCTTGGGGATGCGCCCACCCAGGCGGGTAAATTTCTTGGGATCTTTGAGGAAATCGATGATCTCGGAAAGCTCTTCCTTGGCCTCTTCAATGCCTGCGACATCGGCAAAGGTGACCTTGGTCTGATCCTTGTCCAGAAGGCGGGCCCGGCTTTTGCCAAAGCTCATGGCCTTGCCGCCGCCTCCCTGCATCTGGCGCATGAAGAAGATCCAGACGCCAATAAGGAGGAGCATGGGAAACCAGGAGACCAGGACGGTGACGTACCAGGGTGATTCTTCCTTCTGTTTGACCTGGATATTAACCTTGGCCTTGCGCAGAATGGGAATAAGCTCCGGGTCGGCAGGAGGGGTGATTACCTTGAAGTCCTTGCCGCCGCTGCCCTTGCCGGTAACCTCATCTGTCTGGATGTTTACCGAGGAAATCTGCCCTGATTCAATGCTGGTCAGAAAATCGCTGTAGCTCATTTCCACCACGGATACTTGCGGCTTGTTGAACAGGTTGAAAAGCAGGATCATGGTGAGGCCGATTACCAGCCACATGGCCAAATTTTTATAAAAACTATTCAAGCAAAGCCTCCTTGGCCGTTGAGCAAAAATAATCTGAACATCGAGTTCTGCCAAGACGGCGGTCAGCCGTAAAGACGAGGCAAAAGAGGACAAGTTGTTTTTGCACGGCTCCTAAATTATCGGCAAGCCGCAGGGAAAATCCTGCAAAGTGGGGTGTTAATTTTTGATTTTTACAACATAAGTCAGATGCAGGAGAAAGTCTATAGGGGCATTGTTGGTTTATCGAGTTAGTCAACTAATCCACCCCGTCCACCAAATCAGGCAAAATATTCCTGCACCGACTTTGGCTCCATGGATTCCTGCTGCATGGTGCCAATGGCCTTGACCATGGACTCGGCCCCGGCAATGGTGGTGGTGTAGGGCAGGTGGTAGTTAAGGGCCGCCCGGCGGATGGTATAGGCGTCTTCCGTGGTTCTGGTGCCAAGGGAGGTGTTGACGATCCACTGAATCTGCTTGTCCTGGATCTTGTCGAGGATATGCGGCCTGCCTTCGGAAACCTTGTGGACACTGGCGCAGGCCACCTCGTTTTCGGCAAGAATCCTGGCGGTTCCCCGGGTGGCGATAATATTAAAGCCCAGGGCGATCAGTTTCTTGGCAATGGGCACCAGCGCAGGTTTGTCGCTGTGCCGCACGCTCAGGAAAACATTGCCTTCGGTGGGGATCTTCTGGCCCGCCGCCAGCTGAGCCTTGGCAAAGGCCAGGCCCAGGCAGGCATCCATGCCCATGACCTCGCCGGTGGATTTCATCTCCGGCCCGAGCAGGGTGTCCACGTTGTCAAAGCGATCAAAGGGGAAGACCGCTTCCTTGACCGCATAATGCGTCACCACGATCTCTTCGGTGAGGCCCAGTTCCGCCAGGGTCTTGCCGAGCATGACCTTGGTGGCCAGCTTGGCAAGGGGGATCCCCGTGGCCTTGCTGACAAAGGGAATAGTTCGCGAGGCGCGCGGGTTTACCTCAAGGATGTAAAGCACGTTTTCCTTGACAGCATACTGGATATTCATCAGGCCCTTGACCTTGAGTTCGGCGGCCATGGCCCGGGTAGCATTCTTGATGGTCTCGATCATTTCTGTGGAAATGCTGTGTGGCGGCAGAACGCAGGCGGAATCACCGGAATGGATGCCCGCTTCTTCGATGTGCTGCATGATTCCGCCGATGATGGTGGTTTCTCCGTCGGAGATGGCATCCACGTCGATCTCGATCGCATCCTTGAGAAATTTGTCAATCAGGATGGGCCGGTCGGGCGAGACGTCAATGGCCGAATTCATATAGGCGGCCAGATCCCTTTCGTTATAGACGATGCGCATGGCTCGTCCGCCAAGGACGTAGGAGGGCCGAACCACCACCGGATAGCCGATCTTCGCGGCGATAACCAGGGCTTCATCCGCAGTCTGGGCCGTGCCGTTTTCCGGCTGCAACAGGTTAAGTTTATGCAGGAACTGCTGGAAGCGTTTGCGATCTTCCGCCCGGTCAATGCTGTCTGGCGAGGTGCCGAGGATGGGCACCCCGGCCTTGGCCAGGGGCACCGCCAGATTCAGGGGGGTCTGGCCGCCGAACTGGACGATAACCCCATCGGGCCTTTCTTTCTTGATGATATGCAGCACGTCTTCCCGGGTCAGCGGTTCAAAGTAGAGCTTATCCGAGGTGTCGTAGTCGGTGCTTACTGTCTCCGGGTTGGAGTTGACCATGATCGACTCAATGCCCATTTCCTTAAGGGCAAAGGCGGCATGGACACAGCAGTAGTCAAATTCGATCCCCTGGCCGATCCGGTTGGGGCCACCGCCTAAGATCATGACCTTGGGGCCCGTGGTTTCGCGAGCCTCGTCTTCCTGTTCATAGGTGGAGTAATAGTAGGGGGTGTAGGCCTCGAACTCGGCGGCGCAGGTGTCGACCAGCTTGTACACCGGTTGAACGCTAAGTTTTTCCCGCAGCTCCCAGACATCCTCTTCCGAGGTGCCGGTAAGATAGGCGAGCTGGCGATCAGAGTAGCCGAGCTGTTTGACCTCCTGAAGAAAGTCATGATCCAGCCGGTTAAAGCCCCTTTCCCTGATGCGGGCCTCCATCTCGACAATCTGTTTGAAGTTGTGCAGAAACCAGGGGTCGATAAAGGAGATTTCGTAGATCTTGTCAATGCTCATCCCCCGGCGCAAGGCCTCAAACACCTGGAAAAACCGTTTGGAATTCGGCTTGCGCAGGCCGTTTTCCAGATCCTGCTGATCCATGGCCTCAAGGTTGAATTTGGGGTCGGCGCCAAAGCCGCTCACCCCGATTTCAAGCGAGCGCATGCCTTTCTGGAACGCCTCCTTGAAGGTGCGGCCAATGGCCATGGTCTCGCCCACCGATTTCATGGCTGTGGTGAGAAAGTCATCGGCCTCAGGG
>MGTC01000046.1:35355-37371 GCA_001799255.1 Deltaproteobacteria bacterium RIFOXYD12_FULL_55_16 | reverse complement strand
GGTCGGGTACAGTTTACAGGTTTGGTAAGGTTGTGTCGGGTTTCGCTTTGCTCTACCCGACCTACTGGTTACCTCCTCCGGCGGCGAGCTGCGGCCTCGTCCTCGTCCACATTCGCCGGCAAGGCGATCCCGGTGCCGCTCACGGTAATGATCGGCTCAAAGATTATGGACTGCGGATCGCGGGAGTTGTAGAGCCGCGCCGGAGCCTGGGTTGAATACAGGGTTTCCAGCAACGAGCCCACAACCGAAGCAGGCTGCGGGTAAGCCCCGATTCCCTCGGCGCCGTCGCCACCGATCAGGGTAAGACCAAGGTTGGCCTGAATATCGGCCTCGGTCTGAGAGTTAACCACCGGAACCTGGATGGGATAGAGCAGCTGCCCGTTGAGCATCCTCATGCCCTGCGGAGCATTGTTGCCATACGGCCATGGGCTTTCCAGCAGGATGGTGTCAAGCCCCACCGTGCCGGAGAGGTTAGCGTAGATCAAGGCGTTGGTATTGGCCGAAGCCACGGTCACCAGCGGGGTATTGATCTCGATGGGGTTGGTAAGCTGACCACCCCATACTGCAGAATTAAACTCTGCATTAAGCGCGTGCTCACCGATCACCCCGGTTTCAGCCCTAAGCATCGCCACCACCGAGGCGGTGATGTTAGTCACCGGAGTAGCGCCATCGTTGCGGTCAAGGATCGAATGACCTGCCGTCAACATCACGGTCTGGCCGCTGATATCATCCGTGCCTGGCAACACACCTGCCAGGGTTGTCCCGCCCAGCACCATGTCGGTTGCCGTTGCCGCTACGCTGATGGTCACGTCGCCAGCGCCGGCCACCGCCCGCTCAACCGTCAGGGTGCCGCCTGCCGTTCCCAGTTGGGTATAAGTGATATTGCCGGAAGTGGTGGACTCCAGACGAATGGTAGTAGCAGTTGAACTGGTGTTGGTCAGATTAACTCCGCCAGTGCCGGTCAGACCAGTGATGGTCGTGGCCGCGATTTCAATCGGGGCCGCGGCATTGGTGCCGATACCGGTCACCGCCGTCAAAGCTATGGTGGTGGCAGTGAGATCGATACCAGCATCGCCAGGCATCAACTCTTCAATCAAGGCCGCAGAGGTAATGGTGATCGAACCGGTTGCGCCCTGACCGGTGATGCTGTCAACAAAGATATCGCTGCCAGCGCCTGTGGTGGTCAGGATCACATCGCCGTCCGCCCCCCCGGCATCAGCCAGGGTTACCGTCATATCGGCGCCAGCATTGGTAATAGTAATGTTACCATCGTTGGTATCGGCGTTGGTAACTGCCAAGGTCTGGCTGCCGGTCTGATCAAAGGTTATATCGCCCAAGGCCGTAGTCAGACTGGTTACCGTCACCGCGGCAATCGCCAGGCTGTCAATGTCGATTGCGCCAGTAGTTGTATCAGCGCTGATCGTCGTACCGGTCACATCCAGAGCTCCGTTAACGCCTGTACCGATGCCCGTAGCCGCGTTCAGATCAATCAACACCGCCACCACATCAGCCGTACCGTCAGCATCAACGGCCTGGATCGCGCCAACCGAATTGATCGTCACCGAACCAGTAGCCCCCTGACCGGTAACCGAACCAACCAACACATCGCCGGCGGTGGTCGTGGTCAGGATCACATCCCCGTCCGCGCCCCCGGCATCAGCCAAGGTTACGGTCAGAGTGGCGCCCACGTTGGTAATGGTAATGTCGCCATTATTAGTGTCGGCGTTGGTAACCGCCAGGGTCTGGTTGCCAGTCTGGTCAAACTGGATGTCACCAGCAGCCGTGGTCAGGCTGGTCACCGTCACTGCGGCTATCGCCAGACTGTCGATGTCGATAGCGCCCGTGGTCGTGTCAGCGCTTATCGTCGTGCCGGTCACATCCAGGGCACCGTTAATTCCTGTGCCAATGCCAGTGGCCGCGTTCAGGTCGATCAACACTGCCACCACATCAGCCGTACCGTCAGCATCAGCAGCCTGAATTGCGCCAGCCGAATTGATCGTCACCGAACCAGTAGCT
>MGTC01000046.1:0-35339 GCA_001799255.1 Deltaproteobacteria bacterium RIFOXYD12_FULL_55_16 | reverse complement strand
CGGCGGTGGTCGTGGTCAGGATCACATCCCCGTCCGCGCCCCCGGCATCAGCCAAGGTTACGGTCAGAGTGGCGCCCACGTTGGTAATGGTAATGTCACCATTATCGGTATCCGCATTGGTAACAGCCAAGGTCTGGCCGCCGGTCTGGTCAAACTGAATGTTACCCGCAGCCGTGGTCAGGCTGGTCACCGTCACCGCGCCTGTCGCCAGGCTGTCAATGTCGATGGCCCCCGTGGTTGTATCAGCGCTGATCGTTGTACCGGTCACATCCAACGTGGTGGTCGAACCGATCCCGGTCGCGGCATTCAGGTCAATGATCGAAGCCAGCACATCCGCCGTGTCGTCGTTAGTCACGCCCTGGATCGCGCCAGCCGCCGTAATAGTAGCGGTATCGCCCGCTGCCGTTACCGCGCCCACCAGCACATCACCTGCTCCAGTGGCATTCAAGGTCAGATCACGGCCCACGCCGCCTGCCGTTACCAGTTGTGCCGTGATCGTGCCGCCGGCATTAACGGTAATAGCCCCGTCAACCGTCGTAACCCCAGGCCCGATATCGACGTTGCCATTCACGGTAGCTACCGTGGCCGCCGTATTGGACAGCGTGATCGCGTCGGTTTCATCGATCTGGATGTTGCCGCCGACCCCTGAGGTAGTAGCTCTCAACGTGGCCACCGAGGTATCCACATCGATACCGCCTACCGCCTGCAGGTTAGCAGTACCCGTCACAATATCCGGGGTAGCGCCTGCGTCGTTGTTGGTGATTGCGCCTGAGGAGATCAGGTTAAAAGTGCCGCCTGCGACCGTAGTCACCGCATTGACGACAATATCGTTGTCCTCAACCAGGGTTACCGTACTGCCTCCGGTCACATCAAGGCTGGCAATATTGCTCGCAATATTCACCGCGCTACCGTCATCCTGCAAAATCGTCAGATTATTGGCATTAATCTTGCCAGCGCCAACGCCGGAGAACAGGGTAGTAATATCACCTGCCGCCGCATCGGAATCAAGCAGCACATTACCGCCGGTGCCAACGTTATCAAGGGTCATGGTGTTGGCCCGCAGGGTAATCGTGCCCGAGGTCGAGAAGATGCTGGAGTTGTTCGCCATGGTCAGGCTAACTGCCTCAGCACCAGACGCTGCACCTTCAATAGTCAAAGTGCCGGTATCGGTGCTCACCACCACACCATTGGCCGTAGAGATCGCCCCGCTGCCCTGAATCAGGATGGTGCCGCTGCCAGTGGTCGTCACATTGGCGTTGATCGCGATATCAACCGGCGGATCAATCCAGATGTTACCACCACCACTCGAAATCGCACCAGCGATGGTCAGATTCTCCCCGGTCTGCTTGTAGGTAATAGCCGCACCGGTATTTGCCGGATTCGGAGCCACCGGACCGCCCGTTGTCATACTGTTGATGGTAACATTATTGCCAGCACCTGGAACATTCACCAGGTTAATAACCCCGGCAGTGGTATCGGCAGTCAGTGTCCGAACCACCATTTCCAGCGCATCACCCGCTGCCCCGATACCGGTGGCCGCGTTGAGGTCCACCACCTGGGCCGTCACATTGTTAGTCGCGCCATTGTTATCAGTGATAGCACCCGTAGTAGCCGTCAGGGTAACATCGCCGGCGGTTGCGCCCGCATTAACCGTACCAACCGCAATGCTTGTGCCTGTAATGCTGATGTCGTTGGCTTCGGCATCGTTCGTGGAAACTACGTTCAGCGCCGTCACTGCACCGCCTGCCGTTACCGTGATCGGTCCGTCAAAGGCGATCACGTTAGTCAAGGTCACCGCATCAAACTCGCGCAGAGTAATGGCGCCAGCCACACTGGTTGTCGCGGTAATGCCTGCCACGTTAGTGTCGAGGTTAATGGCCCCACCGGCAGACGCATTCAGCGTGGTCGCATAGACATTAATCACGCCATCACCGTTGTCGTCGGTTATAGCCCCGGCTGCCGTAATGTTTACGATGTCATTACTGGCGATAAGAATGCCGGTGATGATATTGCCGCTACCGGTAGTGGTCAGAGTGATATCATAGCCATCAGCAGGATCACCACCCGCTTCAATCCAGTCAGCCTGCAAGGATGCCCCTGCGTTGGTGATGGTAATATCGCCCAGCGTGGTCTGAGCCGAAGTCACCTCCAGAGTCTGAGCGCCGGTTTGGTCAAAGGTTATACTGCCGGTACCCGTGCTCAGACTGGCCACCGTTACCGCAACCGTTGCCAGGCTGTCGATGTCGATGTTGCCGTCGGTGGTATCAGCGCTGATTGTCGTACCAGTGATTTCCAGAGTTGCCGATGCGCCAATGCCGGTTACCGCGTTCAGATCAATGGTCACCGCCGTAATATCAGCCCCGACATACCCACCCGACTCTTCAATCGCGCCAAACGAATTGATCGTAACCGAACCGCCCGCACCCTGACCGGTAACCGAACCAACCAGCACATTACCCGCTACGGTCGTAGTCAGGATCACGTCGCCGTCCACGCCGCCTGCGGTTACTGTGGCCGCCGTCAGGGTCGCGCCTGCGTTGGTGATAGTGATGTCACCGGTAGTGGTCGTTGCCAGGGTAATGCCCAGAGTTTGGCTTCCGGTCTGATCAAAGTTGATATCGCCCGTGCCGGTAGTCAAGCTGGTCACCGTCACCGCGCCCGTTGCCAGCGAATCAATATCAATATTGCCATTGGTCGTATCAGCGCTGATTGTCGTACCGGTCACATCCAAAGCCCCACCCACAGAGCCAATACCCGTGACCGCGTTCAGGTCAATGGTCGCCGCCACAATATCTGCAACCCCATTCGGCGTCACCGACTGGATCGCGCCAGCCGCCGTTACCGTTACAAGATCGCCCGCTGCCGTCACCGCGCCCACATTTACGTCGCCACTGGTGGTCGTAGTCAGCGTAATACCATTCGCACCACCCGCCGTCACCGTACTCGCCGTCAGGTTCCCGCCATCGTTACTGATCGCGATCGCCCCGTCCGTAGTCGTCGCCAGGGTAACGCCCAGAGTCTGACTGCCGGTCTGGTCAAAAGTAATACTACCCGTGCCGGTAGTCAGGCTGGTTACCGTCACCGCGCCCGTTGCCAGGCTGTCGATGTCAATTGCCCCCGTGGTAGTATCAGCGCTGATTGTCGTACCAGTCACATCCAACGTGGTGGTCGAACCGATCCCGGTCGCGGCATTCAGATCAATGATCGAAGCTAACACATCCGCCGTGTTGTCATCCGTCACGCCCTGGATCGCGCCAGCCGCCATAATAGTCGCGGTATCGCCCGCTGCCGTCACCGCGCCCACATTTACGTCGCCAACCGTGGTAGTCAAGCTCACATTCCGTCCAGCGCCACCGGCAGTAACAATCGCTGCCGTCATCGTGCCGCCGGCATTCACCGTAATCGCGCCGTCTGTCGTGGTCACGCTGGTCAGCGTGATGGCGTTGGTTTCATCAATCTGGATGTTGCCGCCAACACCTGTAGTTGCTGCCGTCAAGCTGGTTACCGTGGTATCCACATCGATACCACCAACTGCATTCAAGTTAGCGATGCCCGTCACGATATCCGGGGTCGCGCCTGCATCGTCATTGGTGATTGCGCCTGCCGTTGCCGTCAGGTTAAAGGTGCCGGCTGCTGCCGTTACTACGCTGTTCACCACGATGTCGTTGTCTTCAACCACCGTTACCGTATTGCCACCAACCACATTTAGACTGGTCACTGCAGTAGCAATGGTCACCAGGTTCGTATCGTCCTGCTGGATCGTCAGGTTGTTAGCGACGACCTTGCCCGGAAAACCCGCCAATTGCGTGATAACCGCCCCAACCCCCGTGTCGGAATCAAGCAGCACATTGCCGCCGGTGCCGACGTTATCAAGGGTCATGGCGTTAGCGCGCAGGGTAATTGTGCCTGTCGTCGACAAGATGCTGGAGTTATCCGCCATCGTCAGGCTGGCCGCCTCGTTTCCGGCAGCGGAACCTTCGATAGTCAGCAGGCCAGCATCGGTGCTCACGATCACCCCATTTGCCGTAGAGATCGCCCCGCTGCCCTGGATAATAATTGTACCGATACCCGTGGTCGTTACATTAGCGTTGATCGCAATGTCAACCGGAGGATCGATCAGGATGTCGCCACCAGCGGAGCTGATCGCCTCGGCGATGGTCAGGTGCTGACCAGTTTGCGCGTAAGTGATATTGGAGGCGTTGCCGGTCGTCAAGCCATTGATGGTTACTGTCCCTGTCGGCGTGTTGGACAGGTTAATCGCCCCACCCGTCGTCGTGCCCGTCAGACTGTTGACCACCAGTTCCAGAGGTTCAGCCGTGGAGATGCCCGTCACGGCCCCGAGGATCAGGTTATCAGCAGTGATGTTCAGCACCGCAACATTATTGTCGGTAATCGCACCCGTAGTGGCGGTCAACGTTACATCGCCAGCCGCGCCGGAGTTGATATTGCCCACCGCTATACTGGTGCCCTGAATAGTGATGTCGTTGGCATCCAAATTGTTTGTGGAGACTACGTTGGTAGCCGTTACCGCGCCACCAGCCGTAACATTAATCAAACCGTCGTTGCTAACCACGTTGGTCAGGATGATGCCGTCGGTCTCAGTAATAATAATAGCACCAGCTGCACTCGTCGTCGCGCTCAGGATCTCCGCCGCTGTCGTGTCAAGAGTCATCGCGCCAGCAGCAGAAGCCGTTACCTGGTCGGCAGTGATCTCGCCCAGTCCGTCGGTGATCGCTCCGCCAGTGGCGGTCAGGAAGACGTCGCCTGCCGCACCAGCGTTAATGATCCCGGCGGCTATCGTTGTGCCCTGAATCGTAATGTCGTTCGCATCAGCATTCGCAGTAGAAATTAGCTGAGTCGCCGTTACTGCCCCACCGGCGGTCACGGTGATCGCACCGTTGTTGCTGTTGACGTTGGTCAAGATGATGCCATCGGTTTCCGTGATGATAATGGCACCGGCTGCACTCGTCGTGGCGCTCAGTATCTCCGCCGCTGTCGTGTCAAGAGTCATCGCGCCAGCAGCAGAAGCCGTTACCTGGTCGGCAGTGATCTTGCCCGCTCCGTCGGTGATCGCTCCGCCAGTGGCGGTCAGGAAGACGTCGCCATCTGCGCCAGCGTTAATGATCCCGGCAACAATCGTCGTGCCCTGAATCGTAATGTCGTTCGCATTATCATTAGTCGTGGACACCACATTGGTAGCTGTTACCGCGCCACCAGCGTTTACATTGATCAAACCGTTGCTCGCCGTTACGTTGGTCAGGGTTACACCATCCAGCTCATACAGTGTAATCGCGCCTGCCGCACTGGTCGTCGCCGTAATGTCAGATACAGCCGTATCCAGAGTGATCGCACCCGCTGCACTGGCGGTCAAGGCATTAGCCGTGACGTTGACCGTCACAGTTGTCTCCTGATTGCCGCCCGTGATCGCGCCTGCGGAAGTCAGGGTTACATCGCCTATATGAGTAATAGAGGCGATGTTCATCGCCTCATCCTCACGAATCGACACGTTACCCGTGCCCGCATTCACCGTGATCGCGCCAAGGGTGTTATTGGCGTTGGTCAAAGTAATGTTGCCGCCCGTAAAGTTCGCCGCGCCAGCAGCTATCTCAATGGCGCCGGTTTGCGTGATGTCACCGGCCCCCGCATTCAGAGACAAACTGTCACCGGTCAGGCCAGTGATGGCCACCAGACCGGAAGCGGTGATATTCACCGCGCCTGAGGCGGTAATGCCCAAGATATTAAGCGCGTTGGTTTCGGCGATACCAACCGTGGTGGCAGTGACATTGATAGTCAAATCAGTCAGGCTGGTTTCCAAACGATTCGCAGCAGAACCAACGGCATCCGACGAGGTCGTGATCGTGGCAGCCGCACCTCTCAGGTTGTAGCCAGCATTATCTAATGTGTCGGCATTGCCGTCAGTAATATCGCCACTGCTAACCAGGTTGATGTTGCCCGCACCGGCGTTAACATTGCCCAGAGACAGGGCACCGATGCTTTCGATATCGATATTGCCGCTGGCCGTGCTGGAATTGGCATTGACCACACCAGTGGCGGTGATTTCAAGCTGGGTGGTGGCCCCGATGCCGCCGTTGGTCGCGGTGAGGCTCAAAGCGGCGCTGCTGATATCGGCTGCGCCACCGTTGGTGCCGTTAATGGCGGTGCCGGTAACGTTCACTGTCTGCCCGGCTGCTGCTATGCCACTGCTGGCCAAGGTGACAATGCCACCGGCAACCAGGTCTACCTGGCCGCTGGCGGCGATACTGGTGACCGTGACATCATTTAACTCGCCCAGGTTCACAATGGCGCCAGTGACACTGAGGATTTCATTGACTGCAAGATCGATCTCGTCCGCCGCGCCGATATTGCCGACACCGATCGTCAGGGTAAGCTGGTCAGCGGTGATCCGGGTGGTATCGACTGCGTCATCGATCAGGTTGGCGGCGGTGATAGACACATCACCCAGGCCGGATGCGGTCACCGTCGTAACGGCCACATCCTGGGCCCCGGCATTGATAGTGACATCATCCGTATTGCCACCTCCGTTCGCTACGACATTGATCGCGCTCACCGCTCCGCCGGACGAAGTAAGAGAAATTGCGCCGGCTGCGGCAACCACGTTATTGTAAGTCAAGCCACCGGTCGCATCGGACACGATAGTGATGGTGCCTGTGCCACCAGTGGTTACAGCGTTGAGCGTGGTCGCATCAACCGTGGAATTACCGCCAGAACCATCGAGTATAATGGTGTTGGCAGCTTGCAAGGTCACGGTGCTGCCCGAGATCGCATCGGAATCGGCACCATTATCGATGATGCTGCCGCCGTTATTCGTGGTCAGCGTCACGTTGGCGGCTCCGGCATTCGCGTTAACCGACACAGCCGTGATCGTTCCGGCCGCGGTAACCGTAATGTGCGCATCGGCTACATCCGTCGTCACCGAAGTCAGTATAATTGCATCCTGCTCACTGATATTAATAATACCGCCGATCGCCGTTGCATCGATACTGACGACGTTCGTTTCTAATGCGTCGCCGGCCGTACCGACCGAGCCGCTGTCTGCGACCAAAGTCAGAACACTGCCCGAAACATCAACCGCTCCGTCAGCATCGGCATCGGTAATATTGCCGTTCAAGGCCGTCAATGCCACAGTGTTTCCATTGGCATCGATGTTACCAACCGGCATCGTGTTAACATCTTTGATGGCGATTGAGGCGCCTACTCCCGGATTGTTAATGCCAGCTTCAGCATTCAAGCGCGTCGTCGCATCGACGGTCAGACCGCCGATCGTATTGTTGGCGGTCAATGAGATAACACCACCACCGATATCCTGCGTGTTGTCGTTATCACCGGCGATATTCCCAGTGTTGTCTAAGGTCTGTCCCGCCGTGACCAGCACCGTGCCGGTCGTTTTCACCGCAAAGTCGTTCAGCGTGATATTTTCACCCGCAAGGGTGATTGAACCAGACCCCGTGCGGACCTTTTCTGTCCCCGATCCACCAACGGCATCGAAAGTCAGATCGCCGGCCCCCGAGGAATCCTGGTCGGCCGTAATTCTAATGGTGCCCACCCCGGAAGTAATGACATTACCGGTATTGATCGAGATGTTGTTAGTCGCCTCGATCACGATATCGCCGCCACCAGAGGTAACGTCCGCGTTGACCGAAACATCCACAGGAGGGTCGATCGTAACGTTGCCGACTCCGGTCGCTGTGACACCGGCACCACCAGCATCAATGTCGAGGTTATAGTTGTCTTGACGATAACGGATTGCCTCACCACTAACGTTGTTGGTCAATCCCATGATGTCGACATGAGTACGGCCACCAGTCGTGTAGGACGTCGGATCAGTGGGATTGTTATCAATGTAGATGCCGCCCGAGGTCGTCAAGCCGCCGTTGGCACTGACCGTCGCCGTAATGACCTGCGCGTCGATCTCCAACGGTGCGGCACTGGTGCCAATACCGCCGGCGCCGAAGGTAGCCGTAGTGCCCGAACCGGTCGTCAGGGTAACGCTGTAAGCGTCCTGAATCGTAACGGGGCCGGCAAAATTGTCCACGATGTTGCTCGCCGCATTGATCGAAACAACGTTGCGAATCGTGTCGGAAGCGTTGACGCTGATCAGGTTGTTGAACTGAACGCGCCCACCATACTCAGCACCCAGACCAGTATCGCCAACCGAAATAAATTCGCCGGCTTCAGCCACCTGTGCAGTTGTCCCGTCCGTCGCGACATACAGACCGCTTGCACTATTACCGCTCTGACCCTGGCCATTGCTGTTCCAATCAACATATACCGTGTTCAGTATCACATCGCCAGTTACCGCGTCGGCACCAGCGTACGGCAAACTCGTTGCCGGATTGACGCCGATATACGCGCTGCCATGGACCTTCAGATAGGTATTACTCTGCATAATAAAGTCGTCAGCCGCCCGGATAATCAGGTTGCCATCTTCACCCGGATTAGTACCTTCATTGACTTCAATGAAACCACCAGACTGGACGACGACGTCGTACCCGGCACCCGGTGCCAGCTCAAGGGTGCCAGAACCTGTCGTTCCAGAAGAGCTGATGATGATGTGGCTCGTCGAGCCTTGCAGTTTTACCGCCCTGGCAGCCCGCACCGTCACGTCGCCGTCGATGATAACCCTACCAGCCAGCGACAATGAACCAGTCGCCGCATCGCCGGCAAGATTGTAGGCATCGATATTGGCATCGGACTTGACATCGACAAGGCGGTAATTGACCCCCGTCATAGCCACCAAAGCATCCGGCAGCGCTTCAATAAGCACATCACCGCCATCGGCAACGATATTCACGTCATCACCTGCCGCGTTGCCAACGGTGATTGACCGTGTATCGCCAGCGTCAGCATCGGTAATGCGAATGCGAATCGCCACATTGCCGGTCGGTTCGTCTTCAGCAAACAAGGCAGTCGCCACATCGGCATCCACATTATTAACCGACTGGATATTCGTCGCTGAACCATCATCGCCGATCGTGATGTTGCCATTCGCCACGGCCACGTCGATCAGCCCGGCACGGACACCGTCATCAGTTGTGTCGTTGGCTATTACATCATCGCGAATCGCCAAGTTGCCGTCCAGAACCGTAATCGTTGCATTGCCGTCGGCAACATACAAGGCGTTAACATCCAAATCGTTGGTTTCAACATCCTCAAGAATCAGACCGTTAGTCTCAGTCAAGATCAGGCTGTGGCTGGCTCCGTAGATATGGATGTCCGCGCGATCAACACTAGTCACGACCGTTTCGGACGCGTTCGACTTGAGGATCAGCGTCTTAGCCGTCACGCCGAGGGTGCCCCCGGCAATGACGTCACCGGCTGCCGCCTCGAGCTTAACAGTGCTGGTCGCCCCGAGGTTAAAATCGTCGGTCGCAGTAGCACCACCACCATCCGGCACTGTGACGTTGCCAGCCGTCGCTATCAGGGCAATGTTATCGCTGTTATCAAGCCCACCCACCGTGCTCAATGTGACGCCATTGGAGTTACGGATCCACGCCGAACCGGTCGCGCCCATATCTGGAGTCACCGCTGTCACGGTCAAGATGCCGCCAAGCGTATTGTCGATTGCTATTTCCGAACCGAGTACCAAGTTAAAGTTGCCAACAGTCGGGTTTGTCGTAATTGCGGTCAGGTTGGTCACCGCCGTTTCAAGGGGATTACCCGCATAGCCGGTATCCGCAGGGTCGTCGATGACGTCGTCGCCATGCACCTGGCCGATCAACAGGTCGGCCTGGGCATTCAAAGTCAGCGCTGTGACGTTATTTGTCGCGCCATTGACGTCGACAATCTCACCGCCAGCTGCCGTGGCTTGTAGATAAACCGTACCGGCCGAGCCGCCAAGGACTTGCCCTAACTGGATATCGCCCGTAGTGGCGATCACCTCCACGTTGTTGGCTGCGGCTGCGTCGCCGTCAAGCACGCCGGTGCCACCGGAACCATTAAAGGTCACGTTGGTGCCCTGGATGGAGATGGTTACGTCAGCTGCAGCCGCAGCCGTGGCACGACCGTTATTCACTCCGAAGAAGGCAAAATCGCCACCAGACCCGACATCGTTGGCCCCGTTAGCGTCCTGGTCGGCCAGGATGGTGTTGTCGATGGTGACGCTGCCGGAGCCGGTGATCATCACGCCGCCGGTAACGGTGATCGCGTCAGTGGAAGGCACGGCGACCGTGCCGCCTTCGATACGCAAATCCTCGATATAGCTGTCGCCGAGGTTCTGGTTGGTATTCGCATCGGCATTAGTTAACGTACCCAAGGTCACCGTGGCGTTGCTACTACCACGCGCATCCAGGAACAGTGAATACCCGGCATCCGTTGCCGTCACCGTGTTCGGCGCCAGGTTGATCACCGTCGCCGCGTTATCACCTCCACGCTCTGTATCGAGCAATGCGCTGGCAGTCAAAACTATGTCTGCCGCGTTGCTGAAGTCAATGCCACCGGTGCCATCACCTGCGTCCGTATAAATTTCAGCGACGCCTGCAGCCCAAGCCCCGACGCCGTCAGTACCAGAGTCATGCAGGAACAGGATGCCGTTATTGACACTGCCACGCGTATCAACGACCAGCGCGTCAAGGGGGGTCGTGATGCCCAGATCGCCAACGTGAACATTACCGGCGCTGGTGCTCTGCGCCGCCGCACCGTTGTGGCCGGAAGTGGTCAAGGTAAGAGTGGCAGAACCATCGGTGATGGTGTTTCTGATATCGATCGCGCCGGAAACGATGGTGCTATCGGAACGATTGGTATCCATAGTAAGTGCGGTCGCCGGCAGGGTCACATTTCCGGTGATCGTGATAGTCACAACTTCCTGATTACCAGCAATTCCATCCACCTCAATCACCGAGGTGGCATTGGCGAAGGTCAGGGTGCCATCAGCGCCGGTGTCGGCATTGGCCATATTGATGTTAATAGAATCCAGGTACTGGCCGCCGCCTATGGTGACATTGCCCATATTGACAACGTTACCGGCACGGTCGACATCTCCGCCATCTGCGTCATCATGCGAGGTATTGATAACGAGATCCCAGTTTGCGGCATCCGGGATGATATTGGAACCACCGAAATTAATATCACCGGAGTTAACATTGTCCGTCGTGGAACTGGTGTTGATCGTCACATCATTGGACACGATCACATTCCCGCCACCCGTGATATTCAAGGCAGAGGCGGTTGCAGTGCCGTTGTCGGAAAGCTGGATGTTCTGATGCAAGGTCACCGTACCCGGTGCGCTTGCATCGGTGGTGTCGCTGGTATTGATATCCAGGGTATTGATGTAGCCCGTAGCCCCGGTGTTGTCAAAGGTACCCAACTGGACACTGCCGCCGGTAACCGTGGCACTGGACAACAGATCGAGATCGATATTGGTGCCGTCGGCGTAGACCGTGGCATTCGACAGGTCGATCTGGCCGCCCGTCGCCGTTTGCGCTGTATCAATGGTCACATCGGCGCCTACTTCGACTCGACCGCTCAACTGCACGCCGAAGCTCGCCGTGCTGCCGTCAGCATCTTCGGTGCTGATGTTGTTGTCCAGGCTGATCTCGCCCGCCCCCTCGGTCGTCGCCGAGAAGCGCGCCAGATACTGGCCGCCGCCGGTGCTGTTGACCGGGCCGAAGACGATGTTGCCGCCCGTGCCGGCACCCGTGGCATTCAGAATAAGCGTCTGGTCGATGGCATCGGAGGAAATATTGCCGGTTGCACCAAGATTGATGTCGCCGCCGTTGTTGGCCGCGCCCTGCTCGGTGTCGATGGTTACCGAAGCGGCGGAAACAATCACATTGCCGTTGCCGGTGAAGGTCACATTACCCGTAACACCCACGCCGTCGTAGTCGGTGGAAATATTGCCGTGCAGCGTGATGCTGCCAGCGGTTGCCCCTGCGCTGCTGGTGTCAACATTCAACTGATTGACGAACTTGCCTGCGCCAGAATTGTCAGTAAACACGCCAAGATCGACCAAACCGCCATTAAAGACACCACCCACGCTGGCATCCAGGGTGAGGTCGTCGGTCAGGGTGGTGGCATAAACCGTAGCGCCGGAGAGATCAATCTTGCCGGCCGCTTCGCCATCGCCGATTTCGGTGGTGATGGTGCGGCTGCCGTTGATTTCCACGTTACCCGTGAGGGTGACGCCATCGGCTGCTGCATCCCGGCCGTCGGTGGTGATGTCGTAATCCAGGTTGATCTTGCCGGTGCCATTGGTGATGGCGGTGAAGGCATCCAGGTATTGACGACCATCGACGGTGACCGTGCCAAAGCTGATCGTGCCGCCATTGACCAAACCACTGGCATCCAGGGTCAGGGTCTGATCGAGCGCATCGCTCGAAATGACGCTCGCACCCAGATTGATAGCGCCGCCAACCGCGTCGCCACCCTGTTCGGTGTCAATGGTGATGCTCGCCGCCGATACCACGATATCGCCGCCACCGCTGACCGTAACGCTGCCTGCGTTGGCTCCATCGTAATCGGTGCTGATATTGCCGTTCAGGGTCAACGTCCCGGCTGTAACTGTGTCGGTCAGGTCGAGCACGACAGCGTTCACGTTTTTGTAGACCACCCCAGCACCATCGGCGTCAGCAATCACCCCGAGAGCGATACTACCTGCGACAGTGCCAACGCTGTCGGTCGTGGTGATGCTCAGATCCCAGGGGCCACTGGCGTTGGAGGTGATCGTTGCGGGGCTGCTGTCAAAAGCTCCACCATCGGTGTTGATCGACGTGTTTTGGGTCAGCACTACGGTCGAGCCGAAAAAGACCGCGCCGTTGGCTGCCGAGCCGCCGTTGATGGAGGTATTGATGTCACCAAACAGGGTGATAATGCCCTGATCGGTGGTCACGCTCAGGCCGCCCAGAGCCTGGGTATCGCCGATCCGACCGAGGCGCACATTGCCGTCGGTAGAGGAAGTGGCATCAATCACCAGAGTTTCATCGCCGGTTGCCGTGCCGTTAATGGTGGCACTGAGCGAATCCGTCGCATCGGTGAAGTAGACCGAGCCGGCAGTGCCTGCGGCATCGACATCGGTGTCGATGCTGACCGTTTCAGCCGCCGCGATCACAAAGGTCTTGACCTTGGCAAAATCTACATGGCCGCCGTTGGTGTTGATGGTTACCGTGGCGTCGTTGTTATCGCCGCCGTCATCATTAAAGGTCAGGGTGCCGTTGGAGGCATTGCCCGCCGTATCAATCACCAGGCTGGTCAGACGCACCGTTGCCCCAACATCGCCCAGGTCAATCGCGCCTGCTGTCGTGGAAGCGGCATTGCCGCCGGTTTCCAGGGTCAGGGTTTGCGCGCCGTTAATGTCAGCCTTGCTCAAGTCAATCTTGCCGGAGGCCTGGGCCACATCGCCGGGGTTGGTATCCATGCGCAAATCCGCGCCCAAAGAAACGGTGCCGACCATTTCGATGCCGGTGCCGGCCGTGCTGTTGACCAGCACGTTGTTGCCCAGGTTGATGACACCATCGGTAGCGGCATCGGTGTCAACGATAATCGCGCTCAGATAGTTGTTATCTCCCGCGTTGTTGTCCACCAGACCCAGGGTTACCGCACCGCCGGTTTCGCCGGCATTGGAGTTGCCGGTATTGATAGTCAGGGTGTAGCCCGCCGCGTCGGCGTAAACATTGGAAGCGCCAAGGTTGACCGCGCCGCCGGCCACGCCGTCGGTGTTGCTGTCCTCGGTATCGATGGTCAAGGTCGACGAAACAATCACATCACCGCCGCCCGTAACCGTGAAGCTCGAAGCCCCGGCCACGCCGTCGTCGTCGAGGCTGATGCTGCCGTTCAAAGTCACCGAACCGTCGGTGGTTCCGCCGTTGGTGTTGACGATCACGTTATTCAGGAAGGCCGTAGCCCCGGTCATCGCCGGCAGGCTGACATTGCCGCCCGTCGTGCCCGCGCTGGCATCTATGGTCAGATCGGCGCCGGCTACGGAACCGGTGATCGCGGTCAGGCTGTCGAGGTCAACATTGCCGCCGGTTGCCGCGTTGACATCGGTATCGATGGTGCGCAGCGCCCCAGCGGTGACAACCATGACGCCCGTGCCAGTGCTGGAAACATGACCACCATCAGTGAGGATATTGCCGCCAAGGTTAATTAAACTCGCTGCACTTGTAGTGAAAGTGACGTTATTGCCGTCATCGCTGGCGCTTGCCCCAAGCGTGCTCAGGTTGTCGCTCAAGGTCAAATCGGCGCCGCCGTCGAGGATGAAGTCAATGTTGGAGCTGAAGGTTAAGCTACTGCCGGTGTTGTCATTGAAGTCCATGTTGCCGGTCTGACCGGTACGACCGAAGGTAATGGACGCAAAGTTGTCGCTGATGAAGGCGAGGGAGGCATCGGACATACCCAAACCGCCCGCAGCGGCATTGGTACCGGCATTGATCGCGGTTCCGACCACGGTGCCGCGGATGGTCAAGGCGCCGGTGGAATTGAGCGCAGCGCCCAGCACCACGTCGGCATCGGCGTTAAAGGTGATTGCCTGATCATCTGCATCCAGGCCCTGGATGTTGATGGCCGTGCCCGTAACACTGGCGTCATCGGCGGAGATAGTCACAGCCGCGACATTAGAGTCAATGTTGTCGGCAGCAGTGAAAGTTTCGACTGCGGTAACGCTACCGATGGTCATGCCGGTGACTTGGTGGGTACCACCCGTGTTGTTGCTGAAGTTGACATCCTGTGCATCGGTCACGATGACCAGACCCAGACGATTAGTGCCGCCGAGCAGGCCGGTGACGGTGATGTCGCTGGTGGCGGAACCGAGCAGAGTCAGGGTTTCGTAGGTTGCCGCGCCTTCGGCGTCAACCGCCTCAATGCTAATGTTGCCGCCCGCAATGTCATCCACATCCAGGGTGATGTTCTCCAGCAGAGTCACATCGGAACCGTTCTGGAAGGTAATGCCCGCGTCGGCGGTAATGTTCGCACCAAGCTGGAAGCTGTTGTCGAAGTTGTCAATGGTGACCGAGCCATCGACGTCGAAGGTGGCGCCCAACGGAATGGAAAGGTCGCTGGCCGCGCCGTTGCCGGTGATGACAACGTTACCGCCGGTGGTGGTGGTGACGGTGGCGTCGGCAGCAAAGTTGACGTCGGTGGCATTAACCACCAGCACGTCGCCTGCCCCGCCGTTATCGAGGTTGATCGGGTCGTTGAAGTTGACGGTTGCGGGTTCAAGGGTTCCGCCGATGGTGATGGTATTGCCGGTAACCGCGCCGTGAATGGTGACAATCCCGACACTGTCCAGGATGAGGTCACCGAAGCGGACGTCGCCGGCCGAGCCGTTGATAACGTTTGCGCCATCGGTGCCGAGCGTTACATCACCACTCGTCAAGCCGGTTTCAATGCGCAGCGATTCATTGCCGCCGCCGTTGCCCTGGATGTTGCCGGTAATGCTTACAGCGCCGCCAGTCGCAGCATTGGCAGAATCCGAATTGATGCTGAAGCTGACACCATCAGCCAGGATCAGGTTGCCATTGATCGTGATATTGCCATCATCGGTCATGAAAGCCGAGCTGTTGTTGATCGTCAGGCCCGATCCGGTATTCACCGTGATGCGGCCCGTCTGGTCAGCGGCAACAAATACCTGGTTGATATCGTCCGTAACCTGCACTGCGGCGCTGTCAGCCTGAATGGTCAGGCTGTTAGCATTGCTCACGATACCCGTCCCGGCTTCACCTGTGACGTTGCCGTTGGCGGTTGCCGTCGCGCCGTTGATATAGACGATGCCGGTCTGATTACTGCCTCCGGCATCGGCTTGGGTAGCGTCCCAGCCAATCTGCAGGGCGATCGTGTTGTTAAACATCGCGACCGCCGCATCGGACATGTTGGCGGTGCCGGTCGCTTCATCGTTACCCACGCTCAAAGTGGTGGCAGCAGTTGCGCCACGCAGGGCGAATATCTGGGTGCCACCTGTGGAAAGCACAGTACCCGCACCAGAATTAGCGATGCTGTTGGACTGGAAGTAGGAACTGACGTTGTTAATGTCGATAGTGACAGCGGCATCCACGTCAATCGAGGTATTGCCCACCACGTAAAGGCCAGCCGCGTCGACAGCCGCACCGATGGTGACCACACCGCCGTCGATGGTCAGCAGGCCGATCAGGTCTGCCGCGCCGATGGAGGCGTTGATATCCACCGCGCCGGTACCGGCGTCGAGGGTCAGGGACTCGCCGTTGTTGTCTTCAATCTGGATGCCGATGGTAATCCCGGCATCCGCTGTGCCGTCGGTGCGCAGGGTCACGGTGCCGCCGGCGTTGTTCAATTCCATGGTGTCATCGCCGCCGCCGGAAGTCAGGGTGATCGAGCCTGCGGCGGTGGTGCCGCCCGTGGTGGTGTCGATGCCGCTACCGTTGAAGACGATGTCATGACCTGCCGGATCAAGGTCGCTGGAGTCGGCGTTGAGGTCAACCGCGCCGCCGCCGGTGGTGATCGCGGAAAGGGTAATCGTTTCGCCGTCCACGGTCAGATTGCCGGTGGTCAGAGTGACCGTTCCGGGCAGGGTGACGTTGCCATCACCTGCGACCAGGTTTCCATCGGCATCGAAGGTCAGGTTTTTCGCGTTGGCAGTGATGGTACTACTGGTGTTGAACAGGATGTCGCCGGCGGCGCCATTCGCATCGTCGGTGTCGATCACGAAAGCTGCGCCCTCGTTAGCGGCAACGTTGATCGTCCCGGTAACCCCCTGGAAGTTGACATTGCCGTTCCAGGTCAGGATATCGCCGTTCCAGGTGACCGTACCGGTGGCATCCACATCAACCGCGCCCAAGCGGGTGTTGGCGCCAAAATCGCTGTTTACAATCAGGGTGCCGGCGCCAGCCCGAATGTTCAGGCCTTGAGTGCCGGCGGCGGTTGCGTCGAGGTCGTCACCTGCGGCATTGCCGATGGTTATCGCGCCGTCGGTGCCGGTGGCATCGTCGGAATCCAGCGTGACCGTGGCAGTCAGGTCAATATTGGCGCTGTTGAGGGTAATCGCGCCACCATTGTCTGCGGCATCGCCGTCGGTGGAATCAAGGTTGCCGTTGAGGATGATCTGCGTAACAGCAGAGTTGGAGCCAACCACGATACCCGTCGCGCCGTTGGTATCAACGGCCTGCAAGGTCACGATCGCCGCATCGGTGATGTCCAGCTTGCTCAAGGCGGCGGTGGTGCCAACCGCAGCGTTAAAGGTGACGTTATCACCGGTTGTGGTGATGGTCAACGCCCGCGAGGTGCCATCGGAATTGACTGCGGCACTGAAATCGAGATTACCGGCCTGGCCACCGCCATCGTCGGTCGTATTGATGGTGACATCGGCCCCGAGAGTAACCGCGCCGTTGATGTCCACGTCGCCGTCTACTCCGGCCCCATCTTCACCAGTGAAGATGGAACCGTTGAGGTTGATCGTTGCGCCGGTGATGGCCACCAGGTTGATGCGGTCGGCAGCCGCGTCGGTACCGATGGTGCCGACGGTGACGGTGCCCGCGCCCGCGTTAAGGGTCAAATCCCAGCCAGCGCCTGCGGTATCGCCGGTGATGGCGTCAAGGTCAATCGCGCCACCGCCATCAGTCGTATTGATGATCAGGTCAGCCTTGATTGTAGCCGTGCCGTTGATGGTGACCAAGCCGTTATCCGCACCATCATCGCTAGTAGTGATATTGCCGCGCAGCGTAACGCCGCCGTTGCCGGTGATAATGACATCGTTGATACCCCCTGCAACGCCCGTGCCGATCTGGCCAACATCGACTGTGCCAGCTCCAGCGTTCAATGTGACATCCTCGTCAGTGGTGCCGTCAATGCCGGCCAGAGCGTTGATCGCGCCGCCGTTGGAAATAACGATGAGGTTGGCGCTATTACCCAGCGAGACGGTGGCGGTATTGAAGTTGATGGTATCGGCGGAGCTGGTGAAGGTAACCGGTGCGCCCCCACCCAGCACGTCAATGTTCAGTCCAGCCGCAGCCATCCAGGTCTGGGTGTCGTTGGTGTTGTAGGTGACGCCATTGAGGTTCAGGTCGGCGGTTGCGGCGTTACCGATGCGGGTTACGCCCGTAACACCGGCCTGAGTCGTTACCGTATCGCCCGCGCCGATGTTGGCCAGGTCAATGGTGCCGGTTCCCCCGGCCTGGTTAATGTCCAGAGTAGCAAGCGCGGCAGTGCCGCCGATTGCGCCGGTGACAGTCACGGCACCAGTACCGGAAGAGATATCCAGATCAAACGCGCCATTGATGGTGCTGCCGAAGGTCACGATACCGCCGGTATTGCCGGTGGTAGTAACCGAGGTCGCACCGCCGAGCACGACGGCATCCTGGAACTGCGCGGAACCGCCGTTGCCGGCAGTAGCACCCGTGCCGCCCACTGTGGAGTAGGCGCCATTCAAGGTGATCGTGCCGCCATTGGTATTCAGGTTGATAGTGCCGGCATTGCCGCCTACCTCAGCATTATCAGTGTCATTTCCACCATCGGTAGTGATGGCTGCCACGGAGATGGTACCGGCGCCCGCTGCGACCGTAATACCCACGTTGCCGCCCGCGCCGCCATTTTGAACGCCCACATTTACGTCTGCGCCCTGGGCGCTGATGGTGCCGCTGACCGCAACGTCACCGCTATTGCTCTGCAAGGTGACGTTGCCCGCCGCACCGTTGACCGCAGTAGCCGCAGTGCTGCCGCCGTCGGTGGTGACGCTGGTCATCGTGATGGTGCCGGAGTTGCCGCCGGTGCCGATGCTGACACTGGCGCCGGCCTGGTTAGCCGCACCGCCGCTGGTATTCAGCGCACCGGTGAAGGTGGTATAGCCGGTGCCGGCGTTGTGGGTGAAGCCATAGGCGGTGAAGGCCACGGCGTCGAAGTTGGTCGCGCTAACGACGGTCACTGCGCCGAGCGGGTTGCTGTTGCCGCCCACCACGCCGTTGAAGTCAATACTGCCCGTGCCGGCCGTCAGACCGAGGGTATCGATATAGTCGGCGGTGGCTTCGACGGTGCCGTTGAAGACGATATTACCGGCGGTTGTCCCGCTGGTAATCACCGTGGCACCATTGATGATCAGATTGTCGTCTATGGTGATCAAACCGCCTGCACCTGGGGTGCCGTTGGCGCCGGCCGCAGAGGTGATCGTCGTCGCGGCGTTCAGGGTGATACCGTTATCCGCAGTCACGCTGATTGCACCGCCCGCTGCGCCGTTGCCGGCGCCCGCACCCGCACCGCCCGTGGCAGTAAGGCCGCCGACGGTCATGGTGCCCGTAGCGACATTGATGTCAATGTCGCCTGCCACGCCACCGGCAGCAGCCGTATGTCCGGCGCCGCCGGCGGTAGTGATGCTGGTAATGGTCGAGTTGCCGACCGCATCAATGCGCACGCCGCCGGTTTGGGTCACGGCACTGATGGTGGCCGCGCCGCCCTTGGTACCGCCGATGCCGCCACCGCCCGTGCTGCTGCCAGCGGCTGCCGATATAACGCCCAAGGCTACGGTGCCTTCGGCGTCTACAAAGATCGTACCGGCATTGCCGCCCGCACCCGCGCCGTTGTCCACGCCATTGGCGGTGATGGCCAGTGTGCCGGTGATGTCGCCACCGATGTCAATAGTGACATTCCCGGCGCTGGAACCTGCCGCGCCGGCGAGGTTGCTGTTGATTTCGCCGCCAGCGGTAGTGATATCATTCACTGCCACCAGTTCGATGGCGCCGCCAACCGAGGTGATGTCGAATGCACCCATAATGATATTGCCGTTGGTCGCGGCAGCATTCACGTTGTCCGTAGCGGCAAGGCGTATGCCGTCGCCCGCCTCGCTGGCCGATGTGTCGCCTGCGAGAACGATGTCGCCGGCAGCCACTTCAAGAGAAATCTGCTGAGACGATGCGTCATCAGTATCTGTGACGAGCGAAAAGCTGGTATCGCCATCCACGCTGCCGGGGAAACGGATGTAAACATTGCCGGTGGCGTCGTCGCCGGCCGTGGTAACGGACAGAGCAGTGCCATTGTTAGTATCGGCACCCGAGGCGGTACCCGTGGTCACGCTCACCGGGGTCAGTGCGGCGCCGATGCCGCCGGTTGTCGCTTCGTTGGCAGTCAGGGTGATATCACCGGCGTTGGCGACTGTAGCACCACCGCCATCGTTGCTCATCGTGGCGTTGCCGGCCGTGATGACCACTTGAGTCGTCTTGCCGATGCTGTCTGCGGTTATGCTGACATTGCCTGCCTGGGCGGTGCCGCCATTGACTGCGGTGTCGTCAGCCGATGCAGAGCCACTGGTGAGCGTCAGGCCATCAACCGTGCCGCCGGAGGTAATCGAGATGTTCCCGGCGGTGCCGTTAACATCAATCTGCCCGCCAAGAACCGCGTTACCCGTCGTAATACTGCCGCCGCCGGAAACGTTGCCGACAACGTTATTGATGGTGATGCCGCCGGAGGTGGGATCTGCCCCTGCAGAAGTCGCAATGCCGGTGCTGATCGTACCGGCGATGGTCACATTGCCGCCGACGCCGCCATTGCCGCCGATGGTTATAGCACCGCTGGTTATCCCAGCCGCGGTGGTCAGGATATTGCCGGCGGTGACGCCGACATTACCACCATTCGCATCCAGAGCCCAGGTGCCGGCAGTATAGGTGTCGGTCGTACCATCAATGGAGATGTTGCCGTTGACGCCGGCCTTGAGCATAAGATTGACGTTGCGGGTTTCGGTGATCACCGTACTGGCATTGGTGCTGATATTGGCCGCGCCAGAAGTGGTGACCGTCACGTCAGTGGTGTTTACCGCATCCGTAACAGCAACCGTGCCGATCAGCACATTGGCAGTAGAGGCGATATCAATATCACCATCGTTGGCGCCTGCGGCGCCGATCGAAGTAAGGTTGATCGCGCTGCCGCTGCCCAGCACCACGTTGATGGCGGTGCCGTTGCCGACGCTTTGGCCGGTCAGACTGATGCCGGTGCCACTGGTGGCGGTGGCGGTGACAATGCCGGTGGTGCCGGTCAGATCGCCTACGCCATCAGTATCAGCATCGGCGTTAATGGTTACGGTGCTACCGGTGATGTTCTTGTCACTGAAGCCGACACCGTCACCGCCTCGCAGCACAACGGTGTTGCCCGTGCCATTCAAAGCGCCGACATTGCCAACGCCGCCCTGAGCGCTGATAATGCCGCCGATCGTGAGGACACCATTATTGGAATCGTCAAGATCGACATCCACCGCCACGGTACCGGCATTGCCGCCGGTGCCGGTGGGGCTGGCACCGCCATTAGTGGTGATGGCGAGCGTTGTGATGCTGGCATTCGCGCTGGTTACCGCGCCGGCACCGCCGGCGCCGCCCGTACCTGCGTTGGCCGCCGCGCCGCCAACGGCGTTAATAGCGCCCAAGGCAGTGAAGGTGCCGTTGATGTTGACGGTAACGCTGCCGGCATTGCCGCCAGCGAAGTCTCCAGGCCCGGTACCAGCGCCGCCGTTGGCGGTTATCGCGCCGGTCACATTGAGGGCGCCGGTGGAGGTGATGGAGACATTGCCGCCATTGGCACCGATCGCGCCTACGGCACCATCAGCCCCCGTAGTGGTGATGGCAGCCGTCGCGACATCGGTACCCGTGAGGGTGACGCCGCCGCTCAAAGCCTGAGCTCCGCCCACGGCGTCGGTGATGGAGATATCGCCGCCAACGCCGGTATTGATGGTGAGGGAACGCGCATTAGCTACTGCGTCAGCATTGATGGTGCTGGCAAAAGTCACGTCCTGTGTCGCCAAGCCGCCGGTCAGTATCGTCGCGTTGGCACCAACAGTCACCGTGCTGGTGAAACTCAAACCGTCGGTGACATGATAGTTAGTCCCCTTCAAGGTCGTCGCGGCCGGAAGGGAAAGAACCCCCGATCCGGTTTCAAGACCCGAGGTCGCAACAATACCGATATTGCCAAGGATTATTGAACCGGCGGATACGATGGTCAGGTCATCAAGGGTATCTGCAACCCCACCGGTGGCGCCGATTGCGGCGGCCGTCGAGGTGCCCGAGTTGAAGGCAAGCGTGACGACTCCCGTTCCGGCAGTAACCGAGAGGGTATCGACGCCCGCGTTGCCGCCGAGGTCATCGGTGATAACGACCGCCGCGCCGGCGCCAACTGCCGTGGTAATGAGGGTTCTGGCACCGTTAACCGTCACATCCCCGTTGAGCGTAATCACTCCACTTTCGGTGGACAGATCTTGATTGAGCACAACGCCAGTGGCGCCATCAAGCGTGACCGCATTGGCAAAGGTCGAGGCGTTAGTGGCCACCGATACCGTGCCGCTGACATCAACCGTCACCGTACCGAGAATGGTATCGCTGTTGGCCGCAGTAATCTGATCAACTGTCGCAGAACCACCGACAAGCGTGAGGTTATTGGCGGTGATGTTGCCGAGTTCGGCATCAGTAATATGCAGGTTACCCACCGTCGCGCCCAGGCCGATCGAGCCGTTATCGGAAACGGTAATGGTCGTGTTGCCGGCGTCCGATGCCAGCGCCCCCGTCCCGGTAAGAATCAGATCGTTAGCGGTAATGCTCAAGGTACCGCCGTTCGTGTCGATGGACACGGCGTTGGCAACCGTCAGGTCACCGGTTCCGTTGCCATCGCTGTCGGAGTTAATCGTGATCAAATCATTGGTTGTCGAGACGTTGGCATTGATCGTTACACCGGCAGCCGCATTGACAACGATGCCCGTTGCATCATCAACAGCGATCGTTCCCGAGTTCGTGAAGGTGTTCGATGAAGAAACGGTGAAACCCGTCAGTGGCGTCGATCCACCGATCGCGGCGGTTACCGAAACGTCGCCTGTGCCAGCATCGAGCGTCAACGTCTGCGCACCGTTGACAGTCTCATCAATGGTGATGTTCTGGTCGGTTGTGAGGGCATTGGTACGGATCGTGACGTTTCCAGCCAACAGGACCGGCCCGTTGAAGTCGACTATACCAGCAGTTCCGGCCGCGCCAGCGTTGGTCGTGTCAATACTCCCGCCCAGGGCAATATTTCCCGTCGTGGAATTCAGCGTAACCGAACCCCCGGTGTCACCGCCGCCAAGGCCACTGGCCGTCTGGATCGCGCCGAGACTCTGGCCACCGGTCGTGCTGGTCACGACGACGGCGCCACCAGCGGTCGTCAGGGCGCCAGTTGTAACGCCGGTGTCGGCGCTGAGTGCTATTCCATCAACGTTGGCGGAAGTGATCAGCCCGGTTGCTATCGTTGACGTTCCGGCATTCATGGTCACCAGCCCGGCCGCGGTTATTGCGCCCGTGGTAATGGATGCGTTAGCCGTGGTAATCGAGATATCCGAGGAGCCTGCACCCGTGATCGCGCCGCTGGCAAATTGCCCACTGGCAGGATCCACCGTCAGGTTACCAGCAAGGGTAATGGTACCGTTATTAAAATTGATCGCGTCGGCACTGGAAGTTAAGGTGACGGTTCCAGCATTCGAGAGCGTGAAGCCGTTGTTGTTCGAATCGTAAGTCTGCGTCCCTGCGGTTTTATAGGTCGTGCCAATCAGCGTGACGGTACCGGTAGAGCTGGTGAGTTGTGTGGCGTTGGTCACACCCACATTGCCAGCGTCACCAATGTCGTTGATGCTGATCGCCGAACCGCTGGCGGTAAGACTATTTAGCGCCGTGCCGCCGCCAACAACCCCAGTAAAGGTAACGTTGCCTGTCCCACCAATAACCGACAGGTCAAACGCGCCATCCACAGTTGAACCGAAGGCGATATCGCCGGCGCCCGCGCCCGAAGACACTTCGACCGCACCGGTGAGGGTAAGCGGATTCGTGCCAAAATTAATGCCAGCGCCGACTGAGGTAATATTCGCCGCCAAGCTGACACCGGTTGCCGCATTATCGACGTCGATCGTACCGGCACCGGAACTTACGGTCGTGCCAAAGGCAACGCTGCCCGAGTGGTTGATATCGACGTTGCCGCCACTGGTGGTAATTGAAGCGCCAGCGCCGGTTGCGAAGTTAACACCGTCGGACGTGAAGGAACCACCACCTGTGACCACGAGGGCGCCGAGGCTTACGTTTCCGGTCGCGTTGATATCAACAGCCGCATTATCGGTGAACAGGCCGATCGAACCAGCCGTCGTCGTGATATTGACGCCGTTGATGGTGATCGAGCCACCAGCCGCAAGGTCAGTGTCTATTTGTGAACCAAGAGAAACATTACCACCACCTGCGCTATCAGCATTAGCCGTGATCACAACGCTACCGCCGGCGGTCGTGATACCCGTGCTGGCAGCCATGGTGAAGTCATTGTTAGCCCGAAAAGTAACCGTTTCACCTGGCGTTTGGTTGGTCAGTACCAGCGCCTTATTGATCGTAATGTCATTGGTTGCTTCAAGGACGATATTACCTGTCAGCGCTTCGAGCGCTTCATCGCTAATAGTATAATCAACTGCGCCACCATCGGCAAACAGAATACTGCCGTCGGCCACCTGAGCATCATCTGCACCGACGTCCGCGATAATGATATTTGTGGGATCAAGAAGAATGGTGCCGGATACACCGGAAGAGGCACTTACATCGACCTGACCGGTAAACAGCAGAGAGCCTTTGCCGGAAACTTCGACGAAGCCGCCCTTATCCACGCCGGTGGCGCTGATATTACCGGAAAAGCCGGTGATCTCATCGGCCCAAACAATAACCTTACCGCCATCGCCACTTTCAATGGCATCGGCGCTGATGGTGCCTCTCACCACAGTGCGAGAAGCATTCTGGACATCGGCATTTTTACCCTGAAAGTCACCGCCTATCAGGACGGTACCACCGCCGGTGGCACCGTCGGCGTTGATATTGCCGGACATGGAAACCAGGTCGCCCAATACTGCGACGCTGCCGCCCTTACCGGCGACGCTGGAAGCATCCAGACTGCCGCTGTTGGCGACAATGCCCTCGTCCCCGCCGGTCAGGAAAATCTTGCCATCCCGCTCAACCAGGCCCTGGGCCTCGATGATCCCTTCATTGTTAACCACGGTGGCAGCCAGATCGCCGGCGCCACGGGCGCCCATATAGACCAGGCCGCCGTCGGCCTTGATCAGCCCTTTATTGCTGGCCAGGGCGCCAACCGCGCCCTGATTGATCGCGAAATTGATCAAGCCGTCGCCGACCATATCCATGGTGACCGCGTCACCGGCAACCAGGGCGACCGTACCCATACGGGCGGTGACGATACCTTCGTTGATTACCTCGGGGGCGAGCATCACCACATAACCGCCATCAGCGGCGTTGATCTGGCCCTGGTTGAGGATCGAACCAGCCGAGCCGCCGTTGATGAAGCTGTAGTTGCCGGAGAGAAAGTTGGCATCGGTGATATTAAGGGTAGAAGCCACCAGGCCCTGGACATCCACCTTGGCGGTGGAGCCGAAGATCACCCCGTTGGGGTTGATGAGAAAAACCTGACCATTGGCAGTGAGCGAACCCATGATCAACGAGGCATCGGAGGCGGCAACCCGGTTCAGGGCCACAGCCTGGGCGTTAGGCTGGGCAAAGTTGACCGAGGCGTTCTGACCGATGTTAAAGGTGTTCCAGTTGGCGATCAGTTGCTGGCTCGCCTGGTTCACCGTCATGTTGGCGCCGCTCTGGCTGATGCTGCCCTGGCCTGAGGTGATGTTGCCGCCGGTGGGCAGGGCATTGGCATCAAGGGCATAGGCCTGGCCGCTAAGAGAGGCGGCTAACAGGCCGACAACGGCGCCGACAACCGCGCCCGGTCGCCGCAAGGCAGACATGACCCCGCTGTCGGAGGTCATAATACGCCGACTGGAATTACTTGCTGTCTTCTTGCTTTTGATCCGGCTGCTCATTCTTTTGATTTTTCTCACGGTGTCTCTCCTATTTAAATCGCCCTTACTTCGGTTAGTGAAAGCTGTCTAACGGCTGATCATGCTTACTTTTTTTCTTAGAGTAAATTAGGGACAACCCCTAATTTAAGCATATACCTCAACAAACTCGCTGTATGAATGTGGCTGGGGTACAGCAACACCTTGAACCTTAATGCCCTCAAGATGAAATTCGATGGCTTCCTGAATAAGTTGCATCACTTCTTGCCGTGACTCCCCTACAGCAACGCAGCCCGGAAGATCAGGGACATATGCCCCTAAACTGTCAGTACCTTCCTCGACAACCACCATATAACGCATAAAGAAACCTCCTATAATCCCGCTTGTTTCAATACGCTGTTAAGCGTACCGGGCGGAACATCAACACTTAGTTTTCCTGAGATAGTTACGGTTCCTGCTTTTAAAAAATGATGAAACTGACGATGACTCCCTTTTTGTCGCACTTGCGACCAACCATCGTTCTCAATCAACGCAATAAGATCTTTTACCTTCATCCGCGGAAAGTATATCTGAAATTAAAACTGTTTCATCATCTGCAACCAGAAACGATTGTCGTTATCCCGGTTGTCAGAATCGTTGCCCCTGGAGTCGGCGCCCGCGTTGTCACGGATCTTGCGGGCATAGACAGCGCGCAGCACATAATCCTCAGACTTGGTCAGATTAAAGCCGATACCGGCGCCGTCAATGCTGTAGCTGTTGAGCAGAGCGGTGTTGCCTCCCTGCCAGCCGTACCAGGGCTCGTCATGCAGCTTGAGCACCCGGCCGAAATCGTAGAAGAAGACCAGCTGCGGAATGCCGAACCTGGTACCAAGGGGCATATCCCAGCGCAGCTCCAGATTGACCAGCAGGGCCTCGTCGGCCGCTGCTTCGCCCTGCGGGTAGGCGCGCACCCCGTAAGGGCCGCCCAGGCTGAATTTTTCGGAAGAATCAAGATTGCCCGAGGCAAACTGGCCCTGCAGAGAGGCATAGGTGGAAAACCTTGGGGTTAGATACTGCATCCGGGAAAGGTTGTAGCGGATCTTGCTGAAGCTGCCGTCGGTGCGTTGACCGGGAATCGGCGGTACCCCGCCGGCCCAGGTATCGGCAAGCCGAGCCTGGACATCCTGGATATCGAGATTGCCCATGGACAGGCTCAAGCCCGCGGCATTGACCGCGCCGCCGCCGATGCCGTCACGCCAGTCGCCGTTAAGGCCCGCGTTTACCACATTGACCTGGCGGTCGTTGATAATTACGCTTTTGGATTCGTCCTCCATCTGCTTGTAATCGTAGCCAAGGGTACCGTAGAGATTGGTGCGGCGGGAGCGGATAAAGGGATGAGCAACGTAGGCGCCCAGCACATTGGAAGTGCCTTCGTAGCCAAGGATTTCGAGATCCTTGCCGAGTTCATAGGCCATATTGGCGTAGGAGATGCCGACCTTGGTGCCGTTGGGGCCCACCGGCAGGTTATAACCGACCCGGCCAAGGAGCAGGCCGCTGCCCCCGGTCTGGCCCCTAAGAGAAAGCTGATCGCCGTAGCCGGTCAGATCATTGACATTAAGAGAGGCCCCGGCCCGATAGGTGCCGGTGTAGCGGTTGCCAAAGTTATCCGCGTCAACCGCGCCGGTAATCAGACGGCTCTCCTTGACCTTGAGCAGCAGATCAGCCGCGCCAACGGTCGAACCGGGGGTGAGGGTCGAGCTCACATTTACACCCGGCAGATCGTTGAGCAGCAGCAGGCCGCGTTCGAGTTTGCTGTCTTTGGCGACCGCCTCTTTCTTGAGATTAGCGGCGATGGCCTCAACCTGGGACTTGCGCAGGCGTTTAGCCTCATCCATGTTGATATCGATCTTGTCGATCTTGCCTTCGAGCACCGCCACTTCCAGCTTGCCGTCCTTGATCTCCTGCTTGGGCAGGTAGGCCCTGGCCAGCAGATAGCCCCGGTCGCGGTAGTATTTGCTGATATCGCCGGTGAGCTGGTTGAGCTCGACGAAAGTAAGGGTTTTACCCTCGTAGCCGGCCAGGATTTTGGCCAGCTCCTCCTGAGTGACCACAGTCATGCCGGTGACCATGATCTTGGCCACCTTGACCTTGGTATCCTTGGCGATGGCCAGGCCGGGCCGGGCGGTCTCCTTGACATCGATAGTCGGACTGGTTGCTGGCTTGCTCAGGGCCGGGGCCTTGGTCGAGTCCATGATCGTGCCCGCGTCTGGAGGCGGGGCGGCATGGGCAGCGGAAAGTGAAGCGCCCGTAAGGATTACGGCGCTCAACAGACTTAGACGGCAGGAATAGCGCTTACTCGATTTGTAGGTTTTCATAGGCTGGCTCGACCCTCGATTCTCCCGCACGACACCGCGGTTTTGTTAATAAAATGACACCTACCACACAGTACTACACAGTAGTTGCAAGAGACTATCAATTATCACCAGATGATGTCAACCGTTTTTATGTTTTTTTTTGATTAGCGTTACGATTTTTTTTGTAAATTTTCAGTGCGTTAATAAGGGCAGGATCTCACATTTATCTGACATTTGTTGGTGAGAGGGGGCTAAGGTAGTGATTTGTCGGATTTCGCTTTGCTCTACCCGACCTACGGGCTGACATTTGTTGGTAAGGGGGGGATAGGGTGGTGATTTGTCGGGGGATGGTAGCCCTCACCCGGCCTTCGGCCACCCTCTCCCGGGGGGTGAGGGGATAGATAGTGGACATTGTCGGGTTTGGTTTATCCCCTGTTCCCATACATTCAACATTTGCATGCCTGTTTGTTGAAATTCAGGGTGGGCCTCAGCATATTCTCGTAAGGGACGCCCGGTGTCATTAATCGCGTCCGCGACTTGTTCCGTGATCTGGCTGGTTTCTTTAGGTGACAAATGACAACGATGTGCGCCAAATTCAGCCAGCATTTTTCCGTCAGGCCATCGTTTTGTCCCGTTCATGGTTAAGGCTGTGGAATCTGTCGGGATATAAACGGTCGTAGTCACAATATCAAAAACAGGAGCCAGGGTTCGATGTTCAATGGCCGGAGAATCATAGAGAATTCCGAAATTTTTCAGATGAGCATCCCCGTTACGGACCATACAGTTAAGCACTATCATCTTGAAAAACTTACGCCTGGCGCTAAGCAAGGCCTCGCCTTCAAGAAAAACCGAAAGCCCTTTTGCTAATCGCTCGTATGAGCCAGCATATTTTTTTGCTGAGGGGAAGTCACTTAAAGCACAAAAATCTTCAAAGCCACAATATTCTCCCGTTTCCTTATTCAAGTCAAATCTTTCAACGGCAAGGAATTTTCCGTTATCGGCAAGCTGAATTGTTGGAGTAACAAGCCCTGATTTTTCCGCCGCCTGCATACAAAAAAATTCATTCGCCGCCAGACCGGGAAAATCATCATCCCAAGCTTTAACGATGTGCGTTGAGTCCTTTGCTGAAAGCCGTTTTTGCGCATCAATTGATAACTTGCTGCTCCCTTTATCCTGAACCAGCACTTTCGGTTGCACCCCCGCGACTCCGGAATACATGGCATAACGATCCATGAGGTAAGAGAGCAAATTTTCCGTGCCGTTATAAGTCATGATTTCAGTAAGGTTACAAGGAGGTGGGGATTGAGCGAGGGCTGCCGAGTTTTCTTCTCTGGCATACCTCAACCGTCCTATGGTTGTGCCCCCAACCAGCCCCAACAGGGTTAAATCGTCATACACTGAAAATGCTTTGGAAAATTTCAGCCGCAGCTCTTCCCGTAGCCGCCCTTCGGGAAGATTCATTTCAAAAACCGAATGGATATGAGTGTTATGCGAATTGGCATAAACAGCTTGATCAACCGGCATGATAAGGGATACGGCCATATCGGCGGCAACATGGCTGTCGTATATATAGGTAAAATCGGCAGAGGCAGAAGAGGCAGGATTGCCTCCACGGACAAGCTGCCCGGCTAAATGCCCCCCCACGCTAACCAATAACCGGTTACCACTCATCGCTGTCCTCTCTGAACTTCCGTTTTTGCAACTCATCCAGCCGGGGCGTTGGATCCTGTCGGACAACCTGGAAGGTCAGACCGAGCGAGGTCAATATCCGGAGCAGCTTTGTAAACCCGAGTTCGCTCAACCTTCCCCGTTCCAACTGAGATATCTTGGTGCGCGAAACCCCGCTAACTTTTGACAACTTCTCCTGGGTCCACCGCAGATCTTTGCGCCTTTCCTGTATTTTTTTACCGATGGCGTCCATTTGTTTCCTATTTGGTACAAATATTATTTTGATAATGTATATGTGCCATATAAAAAACAAAAAAGCAAGCTTTATGGACACCATGCAAATCAACATTGTAAATTTAATTGAAGCCGTATGGCTACGGCAGCCCTCACCCGGCCTTCGGCCACCCTCTCCCAGGGGGCGAGGGGGTAGATAGTGGACATTGTCGGGTGATGATTTGTCGGGTTTCGCTTTGCTCTACCCGACCTACGGAACTACAGAACTGACTGACTTCTGGCTACTAATAACTGGTAGGTCGGGTAGAGCAAAGCGAAACCCGACACAACTGACCATGAAAAGCAAATTGACAAGTGATGCTATTCAGTCGTATATACCTAAGCGATAATAGTCGTAGATCGGGTGGTGTGGTGTCGGGTTTCGCTTTGCTCTATCCGACCTACACCTCCGCTCGCTTACCTGTTATCGGCCTCATACCACAGACCCATCAAACTCTTTCACGAGAACTACATGACCAGGGCCAACCTCCTTATTGCCATTGCGATTGCGGTTATTTCCAGCAGCATCTGGGCTTCTGTCAACCAGCCTGGTCAGGAACCCCGCTGGCCCAGCCGCATTCAGGGTTTTTCTTTTTCACCCTTCCGCGCTGAGCAAAGCGCCATAGATCATATCCTGCCCAGCGAGGCAGAGATCGAGGCGGATCTTGCTCTGCTGGCCTCAAAAACCCACGCGGTCAGAACCTATACCCTGGAAGGCTCCCTGGCTGAGATCCCCAGACTGGCCGCAAAACACGGGCTCAACGTAACCCTCGGTGCCTGGCTGAGCAGCGATCTGGAAAGAAACGATCTGGAAATCGAGACCGCGGTCAAGGTCATTCACGCGCATCCCAAAAATATAGTCCGGATCATAGTCGGCAATGAGTCGCTTCTGCGGGGCGACCTGACTCCAGAACAGCTCATCTCCTATATCGACCGGATCCAGCGTGAGGTGATCGGAATCCCGATAAGCACTGCCGAACCCTGGCATATCTGGATGAAGTATCCTGAACTCAGCGACCATGTGGACTTTATCGCCACCCATATGCTGCCCTATTGGGAAGGCGTGGAAATGGCCCAGGCCATTGACTACATTGTCAAGCACATGAATATGCTGCGGCAAAGATTCCCGCTCAAGCAGGTGATAATCGGCGAGGTAGGCTGGCCCAGCAACGGCAGAACCCGTCAACTGGCAGAGGCCTCTCCGGCCAACCAGGCCATCTTTCTCCGCCGTTTTCTGGCCAAGGCCGCACAGGAAAAATACACCTACTATATAATGGAAGCCTTTGACCAGCCCTGGAAACAAGGAAGTGAGGGCTCGGTTGGCGCCTACTGGGGGGTGTACGATGTCAACCGTCTGCCAAAATTCCCCTTTACCGAGCCCATTGTCAGGATTCCGGAATGGCGCCTGCTGGCGGGGATCTCGGCAATAATCGCCATCATCACCTTCGCCTTCCTGCTGATTGACAGCAAGACCCTGCGCACCCGCGGCCGCAGCTTTCTGGCCACCATTGCCTTCGGCGCCGCCACCGGGGCGGTGTGGATCGTCTACACCTATACCAGGCAGTACCTGAACCCAACTACCATCATCATCGGTATTCTCATGGTAATCGGGATGATCGGCGTCGTGGTGGTGCTGCTGGCCGAAGCCCATGAATGGGCGGAAGCAACCTGGCTTTCCAGATGGCGACGACCGTTTGCCCACCAGCACCTGGAAAATGACCAGCTGCCCATGGTCTCCATCCATGTGCCGGCCTACAACGAACCACCCGATATGCTGATCGAAACCCTGAACGCTCTGGCCCAGCTGGATTACCCCCGCTACGAAGTGCTGGTTATCGACAACAACACCTTGGATCCGAAGGTTTGGCAACCGGTGGAAGCCCACTGCCAGAAGCTGGGGCCAAAGTTTCGTTTCTTTCATGTCTCCCCCCTGGCCGGGTTCAAGGCTGGAGCGCTGAACTTCGCCCTAAAAAACACCGCGCCTGAGGCCGAACTGCTGGCGGTTATTGACAGTGATTACATGGTCACCCCGGACTGGCTCAGAGACATGGCCCCTCAATTTGCCACCCCCTCCCTGGCCATTGCCCAGGCGCCTCAGGATTATCGGGACGACGGGGAAAACCTGTTCAAGGCCATGTGTTACGCGGAATACAAGGGATTTTTCTATATCGGAATGCTGACCCGCAATGAACGCAACGCCATCATCCAGCACGGCACCATGACCATGGTTCGCAAATCCGTGCTGGAAGAGGTCGGCGGCTGGGCTGAGTGGTGCATCACCGAGGATGCGGAACTGGGGCTGAAGATCTTTGCCCGCGGCTATGAAGCCACCTATCTTCCCAAAACCTATGGCCGGGGTCTGATGCCAGACACCTTTCTTGATTTCAAGAAACAGCGTTTTCGCTGGGCTTACGGGGCCGTGCAGATTCTGCGCCGTCATGCCACAGCCCTGTTTTTTGGCAAACAAACCGAGCTCACCAGGGGCCAGAGATATCATTTTGTCGCCGGCTGGATACCCTGGCTGGCGGACAGTCTGAACATGTTCTTCACCGTGGCCGCCCTGGGCTGGTCCCTTGGCATGATTTATTTTCCGCTCAAGGTTGATCCACCCCTGGTGATCCTCTCGGTCATGCCTCTCGCTCTCTTTGTTTTCAAGATGGGCAAGATGATTTACCTCTATCGAACCAGAGTCGAGGCCACGGCCGGGCAGACCCTGGCTTCGGCCCTGGCGGGCCTTTCTTTATCCCACACTATTTCGCAAGCGATCATCCTTGGTTTTTTCACCAGGGACAAGCCGTTTTTCAGAACCCCTAAACGGGCTAAAAGCCACGCCCTGCTGCAGGCCTTGCAATCAGCCAGGGAAGAGTCTCTGATCATGATTGCCCTCTGGCTTTCGGCTGTATGCGTCGTGGTGTCCCAGGGGTCAGAGACTACGGATCTGCTGATCTGGATTCTGGTCCTGCTGGTCCAGTCTATTCCTTACCTGGCAACAGTGATCATGGCCCTGATAAGCGGTTTTGCCAAAACCAAAGAGAATATTATCAGCAATATCACGGCACCTCCTCAGCAAGAAGAAAGGTTAAAGGTTGAAGGTTGAAGGAAACCCGTCTTCGTTCGTTTGGCCGTCTGGTCTTTCGCTGGTCTATCTTCGCTATCGCGGGAAGCATGGCGATCACCCTTATCTTCCGTTGGGTACCGCTGCCTTTCAGCTCTCTGATGCTCCAGCAGCAGGTCGCCTCCCTGTGGCAGAAAGACAAGGATTATCGTTTTCGCTACCGCTGGGTCGAGCTGAAAAAAATCTCCCCTTACGCGCCCCTGGCGGTAATCGCCTCCGAAGACCAGAAATTTTTACATCACCAGGGCTTTGATTTTGAGGCCATCGAAAAGGCCTGGGAACACAACCAGCGCCGGAAACGGGTACACGGGGCAAGCACCATCTCCCAGCAGGTTGCCAAGAATCTCTTTCTCTGGCCGGGCAGAAGCTTTCTCCGCAAGGGGATGGAGGTTTATTTTACCCTGTTGCTCGAAGGACTCTGGCCCAAACGCCGCATTCTTGAAGTCTATCTCAATATAGCGGAATTCGGCCCCGGCCTCTTCGGGGTCGAGGCGGCAAGCCGGGCCTACTTCCGCAAACCGGCCTCCCGGCTGACCAGCAGGGAGGCCGCCATCCTGGCCGCAACCCTGCCCAGTCCCCTGCGCTCAAACGCCGCCAGGCCTTCCGGATACATCAATCAACGAGCCGGGCATATCCAGCAACAGATGCAACAAATGGGCGGCATTGGCCTGCTCAAGTCGCTCTGAATTATTGAGGCGTAGGCGTAGGTCGGATAGAGCAAAGCGAAACCCGACACAACCACTCGTCTACTCGTCAAGACTGAGTTGTACCTTTTTACCGGTAAAGGGACAGCGAAAAGCGAGCCGCCAGGCGACAAGCTCCATGCCGGTGCTGTTTTTGTTCCCGACCCCGTATTTAGGGTCGCCGAGAACAGGATGCCCGAGCATGGCAAAGTGGCGACGGATCTGATGCAGACGTCCGGTCTGAATGGTGACTTCGGCCACAGAGGTGTCACTGGCCTGTTCATAGTTGACAAGGGTATATTGGGTAATGGCGGGCTTATTGTCCAGCGGCAGCTCGATCACTCCCTGTTCCGGGCGGAGATGCCCCAGCACGGTTATCCGATACTGCTTGTCAATGGCATTATCCTGCAAAAGCCGCGAGAGTTTGGCGGCCGCCGCCTTGGTGTGGGCCAGGATCATCAGGCCAGCCGCCTCCCGGTCGAGCCGGTGCACGGGCAGGACAGGCCGCTTCAGCCGGAAATGTACCTCGACTTGCCGGACCAGCGAACAATGATCGCCGTAATCCGTTCCCTGGGCCAGCAGGCCGGCTGGTTTCAGCCAGACGCTGTACTGGCCGGCATCATGCAGACACCGGGCCACAGGGGGCTTCAGCGCGAGGAGCCGCGCATCGTAAGCCAATTCCAGCACATCCCCTGCCGCCAAACGCGCGGTTGCCTTACGCAGCCGTTTTCGCCCTCCCCTTTTACCCGTCAGCCAGACCGCCCCCTTGCACATGGCGTCTTTTACCCGACTCTTGGCAAGCCCGGCCCTGGCCGCCAACAGATCGCAGGCCGTGCCTGTATCCTCCGGGGCAATAATAAGCCTCACCATGAATGCTGCCGGAAGCTGCGCCGCCTCTGGATAGTTATCTGAAATGCTCATAGCCTCGATAGCTGATCTCCCGACGCTGGCCAGCCTCTTCAAGAAAAACCCCTTGGCCTTCGACAATATGCCCCACCACAAAGAGCTCCCTGCCGAACTTTTCCCTGACCAGAGTGCACAGGGCATCCACCTGCCGCTCGCCTGCGGTAAAGAGCAACTGGTAATCCTCTCCTCCGGCAAGCGCCCAGTCAAGGGCCGACTGAGCACAGGTTTTGGCCGCCTGAGCCAGCAAGGGCGAAAGAGGAATTTTTTCCGCCGCCACCACTGCCCCGACCCCGCTCTCCGTACAGATATGGGCCAGATCCGTGGCCAGGCCATCGGAAAGATCCTGCAGCGCATGAACCAGGCCACTGGCAGCCAGCACCCTGCCCAAGGCCACCTGGGGAACCGGATCCAGATGCGCGGCGATCAGGGGCTGCCAGAGTAAATCATGCTCCAGCCCCAAGCGACACAAGGCCAGACCGGCCGCTGCCTCGCCCAGAAAACCGCTGACCAGCACCACATCGCCTGGCCTGGCACCCTTGCGGGTAAGCAACTCCGCCTCGGCCATCTCCCCAAGCACCGTGACCGAGATAATGTTCTCAGCCCCGCCCTGCACCGTATCCCCGCCG
>MGTC01000045.1:38773-65072 GCA_001799255.1 Deltaproteobacteria bacterium RIFOXYD12_FULL_55_16 | reverse complement strand
TGCATCCTGCCGGAGGTCCGAAATGGGGATAATTTGAGGTGCTTTTAGCATTGAATGTACCTCCTATTGTATTTCCAAAAGTACCACCAATGGGCAGGGATGGCAACATGGAGAAATACAACTTGCAAAGAAAAATCAGAGGAACTCTGGGGTCAGCGCAGCGCGGCGGGACGAGCGCGGCGGGACGTTCTTGCATTAGTGATTCAAGGTATTAGTTTCGGTGCAGATGGCCGCCAGGCTGCCGACAAAATCTTCCCAATCGCTGCCGGCTTGAAAGATCGAAGATCAGACTGCTCTCAACGCCACGACAAATAATGCAGTAAAGGGCGCATGAGGAAATCTCTGCGGCTTGAATACGCCCCTCTGACTTTTGCTATTCGCCAGATTCACTCAGCCTTAATAGTCGATGTCCTTCAAAAACGGTCAGTATTTCTAAAGCATCCCCCTTGAATCTATACACCATGCGATATCCCCGGTAAATAAGCTCTCGCATGTTGAGATTGCTTATTTCCGGCACGACCCTTCCGCTTCTCGGGTTATCTGCCAAAATTGTCTCAGCATGATCGATCAGGGCATCAACAAACCGAACAGCGCGCTCCCTGCTGTCACGTGCAATAAAATCCTCGATCTCAGCCAGATTTCCACTGGCTTCTCGTGACCATGTTACGATCATGAATGAAACACACTTCTTCGTGCTTGCAGAGATTTTCGCAGTTCATCAGTTGTTTGGGTTTGCCCGTTTTCTGCGTCCGCTATACCCCTCTCGACAGAATCAAGAAACGATTTCCGGTAAACCAATTCATCATAATCCGAAGCTGACAACAATACTCCAGCTGGCTTGCTGTTTTTGGTAATAACAAGAGGATGCCCAGATATCTGAAGTGCCTTGAACCATTTGGAAATATTTGTTTTAAACTCCGCAATCGGGACAATATCATTACTGATTAAGATGGTTTTCATGGATGACCTCCTTAAGTTAATCTATCTATTAGCCTGAATATAGATCAAAATAGCGACCAACGCAAGGCTGTTTGTGGATTAGGGAACGGCGTCGGGACGTTCTTGCATTAGTGACTCAGGTATTCCGAATGACAAAAACAGGACATCTCCAGCAGGCAGCAAGAGAAGCGCGAAACGCTGACGTTTTATGGGATGAAATAGGAGGACGAGAGAGAAAAAGGGGAGAAAAGAATTTCCGGGCTGGGAAGAACCCAGCCCGGAAATGAAACAGCGGTTTACTTTGCAGCAGGAGCAGCAGGAGCAGCGGCTTCAGGAGCAGCAGCCTCAGGAGCGGCAGGAGCAGCAGGCTCCATGGCGGGAGCAGCAGGAGCGGCCTGCTCAACCGGCGGGGCTACAACTTCTTCGCTCTTCTTGCAGGCGATCATGCCGGTAGCAAGCAACAGCAAAAGGGCAAAGGCAACGGTTGTTTTGACTGATTTCATGATTCTCTTCCTCTGTGTGTTTTAATAATTGCGACAATGCGCATTACGCCTGGCCGTGATCACGCTGGATCACAAAGTCAACTCTTCCCTTAATCAGGGGTGACAAATATGTTTTTTATACATCCACTCCCCGCCAGAGTAAAGGAAAAATATACCCCTCTCGAAAAAAAACGTTACCCCCTCTTTATCTCTGACAAAAGGGGCAATAAAAAGTAGCCCGCCCGCCCAGAACAGTGCGCACTACCAGCTGGCCGCAGTGCAGACAGGGCTGCCCCTGCCGCCCATACACCGCCAACTCCAGTTGAAAATACCCGGCCTCACCACTGACGTTCTCGTAATCGGAGATGGTGGAACCTCCCATGGCAATGGCTTTTGCAAGAATGAGTAGGCTCTTGTTGACGATAAGCTGCCAATCCAGCGGCAACAGCCGGTTGACCGGGGTGTGCGGATTGAGGCCAACGGCAAAGAGGGTCTCGTTAGCGTAGATATTGCCAAGGCCCACCACCACCCGGTTATCCATGAGGAAACTTTTCACCGGCTGTCTCCGGCCCGCCGCCTTTGCCAGCAGATAGTCGGCGGAAAAATCCTCGGAAAAAGGCTCCGGTCCCAATCCGGCAAAAGGATCATTCTCCCGCAGCTCTTTTTCAGAAAAAACCTCGACACACCCGAACCGGCGCACATCGTTAAAGCGCATCTCCATGCCGTTATCCAGGAGAAAACGAAGATGATCATGCTTGCGGCGGGGAGTGCCGCCTGGAAAGATGCCGATCTTGCCGGTCATGCCCAGATGGAACAGCATGATGGCCTTGCCGGTCAGGCGCAGCATAATATATTTCGCCCGCCTCTCCACCGCCAGGATGAAAGCGCCCTCGACCTGCCGGTACATTTTGGCCCGTGGAAAAGGCTTGCGCAGCTTTTTGTTGCTGTAGGAAACCGAGAGAATCTTGCGCTTGACCACCAGGGGAGCAAGCCCCCGGCAGATTACTTCCACTTCCGGCAGCTCAGGCACGGTAAATCCCCCTTGCAGCTGCGGCCTTTTTCATTTTTCCCCGCCCATCTGGGCTGGCATTTTATGCCAGAGAGGACACTGTCCGCCAATGCATTCCCGGTTAAGAGAAAACTGCCGACAGCGAAAATCCGCCTCGGCCAGAAGGAAGACCGGCAAAATACTCCGGGAGATAAGCGCCGCTTCCCGCAGGGCAGTGACCGTTTCCCGCTGGCAGCAGCGCGCGCCTGTAGTCTGGGCAATCTCGCCCAGCACCCGGGAGGTGATTTCCTGCACCTGCTGCCGGGCCTTGGAGGTAAGCGGCGTGGCCTCAAGCAGAACACTGAAGGCGATGCCCACCCCGGCCGCCGCCCCGCAGTTGCCCCAGAAACCGCAGACCCCACCGGGCACCTTGCTGCCCCGCTCAATACCGGTGAGGATAGCCTCCCGGCTGATTCTGCCGCCTAAGTTCCGGTAAGTGGCAAGGATGATGCCGGGCACCATGGCATGGTGCTCCGGGCCGTGCAGGGGAATGGCCGGATGGCGGCGGATCGTCGCCAGCAAGGCCAGCATGTCCTGCTCCTTTGTTTCGGCGCAGAGCAGGCGGATGGCCGAAAGCCCGTCCTGCTGATGGCAGGCATCACAGATATAATGGCCCTCGACACAGAGGGCGTTGGTTTTCTTGATCCCGCCGCAATAATGGCAGGCCGCCTCCCGCTCATGGGCAAGATAGCTGATCTCCTTGCCGCAGGCCATGCAGCCCGAAGAATGCCGACCGCTAACCGGCTGAGGCAGACTGGGCAGAGAAACAATCTTGCCCGGTGCAGGCTGCACCTCCTGCCCGCCGCCGCAACAGCCGCCCTGCTCCGCTCGAAATAAGGCTGGAATCGCGGCCCCTGCTTCGGTCGGAGCAGGGCAGCAGCTGTTCTCCAGAACAAGATTGGCCACCGCCCCCTGCCCATCGAGAACAAAGATGGAGTCTGCCAGGCTTTCCGCCTCGCTCAAAAGTACCGTCGCGCACTGGCCTTTAAGCAGCATGGCCCCGCTTTCCGTCCACACCGCAGCAAACGGCCCCCGGTAGATAACCTCCACCTGACGCGCCTTTGCCGGTTTGAACGCCCGGAAGGTCAGCGAATAAAATTGCGTCCCCCCTTCAACCCGGTAGGGAAAGCGCTTGATCAGGCTGACCCCGGCAAAACCAGCCCCTCGGAGCATGGCCAGCAGATCCTCCTGCCGCAAGGCCCCGCCCAGGCATTCGCCCCGGAAGCGCTCGTTATTGCGGATAGCCACCGGAACCGGCCCATCGGTAACGATATCGGAGACCACCAGCCTGCCGCCGGGCTTTAAAATCCGGAAGATCTCGTGCAGGGTCTGGCGCTTGTCCGGGCTTAAGTTGATCACGCAGTTGGAGATCACCACCTCGGCAGTGCTGTCCGGCAGAGGGATATCTTCAAGAAAGCCCTGGCGAAACTCCACCTTGTCATAGCCAAGCCGCTTGGCCACCGTTGCCCTGCCAGCCTCCGCCAAAGAGAGCATCTCTTCGGTCATGTCGATACCGATCACCCTGCCAGATGGCCCCACCTGAGCCGCAGCCAGGAAACACTCAACCCCGCTGCCGCTCCCCAGATCCACCAGCGTCTCGCCGGGCTGCGGCTCGGCGTCTTTAACCGGACTGCCGCAGCCATAGGATTTCTTCCGGGATTCGGCAGGAATAAAGTTGGCCAGGAACTGCTCCGGGGCAAAGGGATTGACGATCTCCTCGTTGGCGGTGAGCGCGGCCCGGGCATAAAACTCCCGCACCGTGGCATGCCCCTGGTCATCGGCCAGGGAGAGCACGCAGTTGCAATGGGTAAGGGTCACCTCCTGGCCGCCGTCCGGGCAGTCGTGGCGCACCTCGCCCATGCGCAGAATAATTTCGCCCTTGGCCCGGACAGGATACTGGCTGGCCTGGCGGCTGATCAACCAGAGGGCCAGGCCGTTGTAGAGTTCCACATAGGGGTCATGTCCGACAAAAGTCCCACCAGACAGATAGCTGTGATCCAAATCGCCGCCGCCCACCAGAAAGCGCAAAGGGTTGGCCTGGCAGGCCTCGCTTTCGATCAGGGTAGAACGGCGGATCTTTTCCAGCACCGGGCTTTGCCGCCAGACGGTCTCCAGACCATCGGCCAAAGAGCCGCAGGCCAGAGCCGCGATGCCCACCAGGGCGGGAGAGGGATAAATCACCCCGTCCGGCCCTACGGCCAGCGACTCCCAGGCCGTGTTCGACAGATCATGCCGGGTGCCGGGGGTGCTGAACACCTGACTGCGCAGGCTCTCCACATTGTCGAGGCGTATCCCGCATTTTTCCGCCATCTCCTGGGCCCGGATCAGCTCAGGCAAGATCAGAGCCGGGGCGACAAACTGCGCCATACTCCCCTTGCCCCGGACAAAATGCCAGAGCAGGTGGATATTGCCAACCCCCTGCCCGGCGGCAAAGGCAACAATCTCAGCCAGTTCCTTTACGTTGCCCAGATTGACCGCCACGGACAGGGTAAGGGGAAAGCCCGCCGCCCTGAGCAGGGCTAAATTGTCCAGCAGCGCGGCAAAGGCGCCTTTGCCGCGCTGCGCCTCATGCTGCTCCGCCAGACCATCCAGACTGAGCTGCAAATGGAAACGCTCCTTGGGCAGGGCCGCCAGTTCGGCAAGATGCTCCCGAATCAACAGACCGTTGCTGAGTACCACCACCTGCACCTTTGGCTCAGCAAGCAGACCAGCCACCATGCCAACAAAACCCGGATAGACAAAGGGTTCGCCCCCGGTAAAATAAAACACCGTGCAGCCCAGGGCTTTGGCCTCGGCAAGGCCTCTGGCTAAAGCTGCCGGAGGCAAAGTGGCGGCCTTGGCCGGAGAGGCGGCAAACAGGCAATGCTGGCAGGCCAGATTGCAGCGATCAGTGAGATGAAACCAGCATTCCTTCAGGCTGCCCAGGGAAAGCAGCGGGTACCGGCCCAGATATGGGGAGGCAGGCCCCCCGGCAAGCTGAGAGACAAGCCGCCGGGCCGCCAGCCGTCGCGCATCTGGGGTTTTTCCGGCGATTTCCACCCGGCTGGCGGCAGAATTTACCCCTTGCTGCAATTCCTGCAACAGACAATCAGCCTCGTGATCCGGGACAAACCAGTCCGGCTTTTCCGGCTGCACATACACCGGGGTGCCATCCTGCTCCAGGCGCTGCCATTCTTCAAACATCAAATTCTCCCGAAATCTTTCCCCGCCTGTGGACAAGGAGTTGCAACTCTCCAGACAGCCCCATGAACAGGCAGATGTTGGCGCTGCGGAACAGCTGCGTTTTCACCCTGGGGCGGCGACTCAGCCCAGCAGCTCAAGAAGCCGCTGATGAATATTGTCAAACCCGCCATTGGACATGATGACCACCACGTCGCCCTCGCAAAGGCTGCCATCAAGATAGGAAAGAACCTCTTCGGTGGTTAAAAAATATCCAGCGCGCAGACCACGGCCTGCCAGATCCTCAACCAGCTGCCGGGAGGAAAAGCGTTCGGCGATCGGGACATTGGCAAGGGGTGCCGGTTCGCGCACGATAACCTCCGCTGCGGCAGCAAAGGCAGAGGCATAGGCCTCCTGAAAAACCTTACGTCTGCTGGAGTTGGTCCGGGGCTCAAAAACCGCCACCAGCCGGTGTCCTGCATAGGCCGCCGCCAGTGCGCCCAGGGTTTCCCGGACTGCAGTCGGATGATGGGCAAAATCGTCGATCACCGTCACCCCCCGCGCCACGCCCCGAACCTCCTGCCGCCGCCGTACTCCTTGAAACTTCCGCAAGCCCAGGGCCACGTCCTGCCGGGCAAAGCCCAGGATATCAAGGACGGCGATCACCGCCAGGGCATTCAAGGCATTATGCCTGCCGGGCAGCACGTTTTCGTAACCGCCAAAGGGCACGCTGTTCTTGCTGACCTGAAACGAGGTGGCGGACGGACGAACCAACAGGTCAGTCACCCGCCAGTCGCAATCAGCTGAGCATCCGTAGCCGACCACCGTACACCTTGCGCCCTGGCAAACCTCCCGAACCACCGGGTCATCCCAGCAGGCCACCAGAAACCCATCAATGGGCATACTGGCAACAAGCCTGGCAAAGGAGGCTTTGATCGCCGCAAGGTCGGCATAGATATCCGCATGGTCAAACTCGATACTGGTCAGGATGGCGATCTGTGGTCGGTAATGGAGAAACTTCGGCCCCTTGTCGAAAAAGGCCGTGTCGTACTCATCGCCTTCGGCGACAAAAAAACGCCCCTCCGCCACATTGAAGTTCCGGCCAAAGGCCTGCACCAGGCCCCCGATCATGAAACTCGGCTCGGCGCCGATCTCGCGCAGCAGGCTGGCCAGAAGGGAGGAAGTCGTGGTCTTGCCATGGGTTCCGGCAACAACCAGAGAGGTCTTGTCACGGATAAAGAAATGACTCAGCGCCTGGGGAAAGGAGACGTAAGGGATGGCCAGCTCGGCCAGGGTCAGGGCCTCCGGGTTTTCCCGCCGGATGACATTGCCAACCACCACCAGATCCGGTCTCGGCTCAAGGTTGTCCGGCGAATAACCGGACTGCACGGCAATACCCTGTCCGGCCAGAAAATCACTCATGGGCGGATAAACCTGCTGGTCCGAACCGGTCACGGTAAAGCCCGCGCTTTTCAGCATCCCGGCCAGGGCGCCTACCCCGGTGCCGCAAATACCCATGAGGTGAATATGACTGATCTTTTCAGGAAAACAATTGAGAGCAGGATCAAGGCCTGCTGGGGGAAAAGCCACGATCAGGACCGGACGGCGTCCCGCACCGACTGGTAGATGGCGCGGAACATCTCGTCAAAATTGCCCGGCGCCAGCCGACCCACTTCGATAAATTTCACCACGATCTCCTTGGAGACCTTGAGAATGGCATCCTCGGAAACCGGCTTCAGTGCAGGCTCTGTTGGTTGGTTCATGGGTTTAAAACCGGAAAAAATTCAAAAAATGATTCGCCACAAAATCCACTAAAGAACACGAAAGGTTTAGGCTGTCCATATCCTGTCGTTCGTCGCCGAGCATGAGCGACAACAGTTCAAGTCAGCTCTCTCGAACTTCTATTATCTTTCGTGGTTTTCGTGGCAAAAATAACAAAAAACCTCTGCCATACACGAAGAAGGCCAATTCTTAAGGCTGGCAGAGGCTGACCTGTTGAGAAAAACTGATCAAGCCCTCCCCAAAGGCGCGTTTACGAAAAAAGTGGTGGAGCTAAGCGGGATCGAACCGCTGACCTCTTGAATGCCATTCAAGCGCTCTCCCAGCTGAGCTATAGCCCCACATAATCTTGAAGCATCTGGCAACGACCACCCACCAGACACGCTGGTTCAAATACCATCCGCCGTATGGCATGTCAAGCGATTTCTCCAAGAAAAACCCCGCCATTTCCCTTGCCAAGGGACGGTGAGTCTGTTACAGTTTGAAATATTTTCCCCAATGAACATAACTAGTTGAAAATTAAGCCGTTGTTCAAAAAACCATTTTGTCGCAGCTCCTGAAGACATCCACCATAAAACGCAGAGGAACCCATTATGTTCTCGCCCTTTGACGCGCTGTTCGGCTGGCTATCCAACGATCTGGCCATTGACCTGGGAACGGCCAACACCCTGGTTTTCGTAAAAGGCAAAGGCATTGTTCTTCGGGAGCCCTCCGTAGTTGCCATCCGCAAGGATGCGCGGAGCAACCGGGTTCTCGCCGTAGGCAAAGAGGCAAAGATGATGCTGGGCCGCACCCCTGGCAACATCGTCGCGGTCAGGCCGATCAAGGATGGCGTCATTGCCGATTTTGAAGTCACAGAAGCAATGCTGCGCTACTTTATTAACAAGGTTCACAATCGCCGCACCCTGGTACATCCCCGGATCATCATCAGCGTTCCCTCCGGCATCACCCAGGTTGAAAAAAGAGCGGTCAAGGAATCAGCCGAGTCGGCGGGCGCCCGCGAAGTTTATCTCATAGAAGAACCAATGGCTGCGGCCATCGGCGCCGGTCTGCCCATCACCGAACCAACCGCCAGCATGGTGGTTGATATTGGCGGCGGCACCACCGAGGTAGCGGTGATTTCCCTGGCGGGCATTGTCTATTCCAGCTCCCTGCGGGTGGCGGGCGACAAGATGGACGAGGCCATCCTCCATTACATCAAACGCAAACATAACCTGGCCATCGGCGAACACACCGCCGAAGTCATCAAGACCACGATTGGCGATGTCATGCCCGAGCCTCCCTACGACACCATGCAGGTCAAGGGCCGTGATCTTGTTTCCGGCGTACCGAAAACCCTGACCATTACCTCAGAAGAGATCTGCACCGCCATCACCGAACAGGTTGACGCCATAATTGAGGCGGTAAAAATGGCCCTTGAACTCACCCCGCCGGAACTTTCCGCTGATATTATCGATCAGGGTATCGTCCTCACCGGCGGTGGCGCCTTGCTGCGCAATCTTGACAAAAGACTCTCCGAGGAAACCGGCCTGCCCATCATTGTCGCGGAAGACCCTCTCTCCTCCGTGGTGCTTGGCTCAGGCAAAGCACTGGAACATATTGAACTTCTCAAAGAAGTAATGACCTTCTGAGCTGGGGTAATCCAGACCATCTTCTCTCTTTCGTAACTTATTCAGCAACGCGCCAAGCCTGCGAAGCTGCTGTGCTGCTGAATAAGTTGCCAACATAACAACCATTTTCCAGAGTTTCAGAGTCTGTAATGAGGAAAAAAAACAAACGCGCCAGACAGATCAGACTCTTTCTTTTCTTCGGCCTTCTCCTCACCCTGTTCATTATTATGCTTGTCTCCATGGTGAGTCGCCAGGAATTTAACGCCCCGCAAAAATTAGCACTTGAAGTCATCGGCACGGCCCAGTACGGCATGACCGTGGCAACCGGCAGTCTCAATAATGTCTGGCGCAACTATACCGCGCTGATCAACGTCCGGGAGGAAAACGCCCGCTTACGGGAAGAGCTGCGAAAAAACAAGGCGGTCAACAACGAATACCGGGAAGCCGTGGCAACTAATGTCCGGCTGGCAAAACTTCTCGAAATGAAAGAAACCCTCCCTCCCCCCACTCTGACCGCCGAAATCATCGGGGTGGATCCTTCCCAGTGGTTCAAAACCATCATTATCAACCGGGGCAGCAGCGATGGAGTCCAGACCGGCATGCCCGTCGTGACAGTCGAAGGCGTTGTGGGGCAGGTCACGAACACCTCGCCCCATTTTGCCAAAATCCTCCTGGCAATCGACCCCAACAGCGCCCTTGATGGCCTGGTTCAGAAAACCAGGGTTCAGGGAATCATCAAGGGAGGCGGCGCCGGGTTTCACATGGAGTATGTCCTCAAAAACAACGAGGTAGAAAAAGGCGATCTGATTGTCACTTCCGGTATCGGCGGAATTTTCCCGAAAGGCGTGCCCATCGGCACGGTGTCAAAGGTCGAAAAGGCAGGCAGAGGGATGTTCCAGGTAATTGAAATAGAGCCCGCCGTAGATTTTTCCCAGCTTGAACATCTGATTATTGTAATGAAGAAGGATCCGCTGGTTAAATGATAAACCAGGCCCAGACCATACCTCGGCCATTGCTCCCCGCAATCCAAAACCAGGCCCTCCCCCAATGGTTCTAAGTTTTCTTGTTCTCGCAGGCGCAATCCTTCTGATTTTACAGACCACCCTGCTCCATTTCTTACCAGAATGGTTTGGCCGCCCTAACCTTTTGTTTTTATTTATTGTTTTTCTTGGCACCTCTCTCGATATCTATAAAGGTGCGGTACTGGCCCTGCTGTTTGGCCTGATCATGGATATCTTCTCCGGTGTTTTCCTCGGTCTCCACCCGGTGATCTTTCTTGTTCTCTTCTTCGTCCTCCAGATTCTTTCCCGGCGCCTGGCCATCAATGAATCGATTCACCAGATCCCGCTGGTTGCCTTGAGCTATCTTTTTACCGCCAGCAGCATCTTTATCTTCACCTCTGTTCTGACCCCGGAAAACAGGCTGTACTGGGCCTGGGGAAATGAAATCCTGCAAGGCCTGATTCTCTCGGTGATCTGTATTCCTTTTTTTAATTTTTTCCATTGGCTGACCACAGTTTTTGACAGCAACAGTAAGAAGGCAAACAATCATTGCCGTCGACAAAAAACCGGCAACCGCTACCGGATGCAGTAAGGATACCTGCTAATAACAATATGCCACCTCCTCCTCTTGCCAAAATAAACAAGATCGATCCAGTTGAGCTGCAGATGCTCAAAAAACGAATCGATATCGCCATGGCCATCATTATTTTTTCCGCCGCCCTGCTCGTGGCCAGGCTCTGGTTTCTCCAAATATACAGTGGTGATGAATACGCAAAACGTGCGGAGCGCAATCGCATCCGCATCCAGGATATTGCTGCCCCGCGCGGCAATATCCTCGACCGGACTGGCCAGTCGATCATCATCAATCGCCCCCGTTTCAATGTGGTCTGGAACCGGGAAGACACCCCCGACCAGGAGGAAGACGAGCTGCTCAAGGATGTGGCCAGAATCCTCAAAGAAGATATCTCCGTGCTGCTGGACAGAATCAGGGCCGCCACCGAAAATCCCCGCTATATGCCGATCAGGCTTAAGGAGGATGTCGACTGGGAAACCCTGGCCGCCATCGAAAACAAAAAAATCTCTCTCCCGGGGGTCAGCATCGAGATCATCCCTTCCCGCGACTATCGCTACGGTGATTTTGCCTCGCATCTCATCGGCTATCTTGGCGAGATCAGCCCGGCCGAGCTTAAAGAAAGCCGCTACGCTACTTACCTGAGCGGCGATCAGGTAGGCAAGCAGGGGGTGGAAAAGATATTTGAAGAGTACCTCATGGGAGAAAAGGGCCGCAACTATCTGGAGGTTGACGTTCGCGGCTTCCAACAGCGCCAGATGCAGATGCAGGATCCCTTTCCAGGCAACAACCTGCACCTGACCCTCGATATCGAACTGCAACGCGCCGCAGAAGAAGCCATGACCGACAAGTCCGGTGCCGTGGTGGCCATGGAAGTAAACACCGGCAATCTCCTGGTCATGTGCAGCACCCCCCAGCTGCCCCTCCAGGAATTTAACGGCGGTCGTATTCTAACCTCTGCCTGGAACAGGCTGCTCAACGACCCGCTCAACCCCCTGCTCAACAAAACCATTCAGGGACAGTATCCGCCCGGCTCCACCTTCAAGATCGTCACTGCCCTGGCGGCCATTTCCGAAGGGGTGATCAAGCCTGACACCACCTTCTTCTGCAGCGGCTCCATCAACTTCGGCAACCGGAGATTCGGCTGCTGGAAAAAAGGCGGCCATGGCACGGTGAATTTCCAGCGGGCCCTGATCGAATCCTGCGATGTTTATTTTTATACCGTCGGCCAAAAGCTGGGGGTTGACAACATTGCCAAGTACGCGACCAGCCTTGGCCTGGGCAGGAAAACCGGCATCGAACTCGAACATGAGAAAGGCGGCCTCATTCCTTCAACCGCGTGGAAACGCCAGCGCTACAAAGACAAATGGCATGAGGGGGAAACCCTCTCCGTCGCCATCGGCCAGGGCTATGTTTCGACCACCCCCCTGCAGCTTTGCCGGATGACCGCCGCCGTGGTCAATGGCGGCACCCTCTACCGGCCCCAGATGCTGCGCAGCATCACGTCTCCAGACGGCAAGACCCTGAAAACCTTTGACCCGATCAGTGAGGGCAGGATTCTTGGTTCTGCAACTTCGCTCGCCCTCATCAAGGAGGCCTTGGTCGGGGTGGTAAACTCGGCAGGCGGCACCGCCAAGGTGGTGAAGCTCCCAGATATCCTCATCGGCGGCAAAACCGGCACCGCCCAGGTGGTGCGTCTCTCTCAGGTCGAAGGCCTGGGCGAGAAGGCCATCCCCTACAAATACCGGGATCACGCCTGGTTTACCTCATTTGCCCCTGCGGAAAATCCGGAGATCGCCGTAACCGTCCTGGTGGAGCATGGCCAGCACGGGGGCTCTGCGGCCGGCCCTGTCGCCAGGGCTGTATTCAAACGCTATTTCGAGTTAAAAAATGGCAAGACCACAACGGAGAATGCCCCGCCTCCGGTTGCCCCTGATGAAAAGGAAGAGTAAGATGCTCCGCTTTGATCGCCGCCTGCTGCTTAATTTTGACTGGGTTCTGCTGGGAGCCGTACTCGTTGTCGCCCTCGTCGGCATGATCAATCTTTACAGCTCTACCCATCTGTATACCAATGTGGGCGCCCCGCTATACCTCAAAGAACTTACCTACTATCTGATGGGAGCGGCCATAGTCCTGCTCATCATCAGCATCGACTACCGGGTACTGCTCACCCTGAACTACCCCTTGTATATCTTAATGATTCTGCTGCTGCTCTTTGCCATTATCTTCGGCAGAACGATCAGCGGAGCCCAGCGCTGGATCAATCTCGGCTTTTTCCGCCTGCAGCCTTCGGAACCGGCCAAGCTGATCCTGATGATCACCCTGGCCAGTTACTATTACCGCAAAGACAGCGGCAAAGGCTTCACCCTGCCCGATCTGGCCGTCCCGGCCCTGCTTACCGGCCTGCCCTTTGTCCTCATCGCCAAACAACCAGATCTCGGCACCGCTCTTTTACTGGGCTCCATCTTTGTTTCCATGACCCTGTTTGTCAAACTCCGCCGCAGCACCCTGGCGACTATTGTGGTCGGCGGGCTCTCAATCATCCCCATCGCCTGGAAGTTCCTGCTCAAGCCCTATCAGCGCCAACGGGTCGAAACCTTTTTCAACCCGGAAAACGACCCTCTGGGCACAGGCTATCACATCATTCAGTCAAAAATTGCCGTTGGCAGCGGCCTGATCTTCGGCAAGGGGTATACGAAAGGAACCCAGGGCCAGCTCGATTTTCTGCCGGAACGGCACACCGACTTCGCCTTTTCGGTCTGGGCTGAGGAATGGGGATTTCTGGGGGCCGTACTGCTGATTCTCTGTTATTTCTTCATGATTCTCTGGGGCCTGAACATTGCCATCTCCGCCAGAGACAAGTTCGGGGTGCTGCTTGCCTTCGGGGTGGTCTCGCTCATCTTCTGGCAGGCGTTCATCAACCTGGCCATGATCATGGGCCTGATGCCCGTGGTGGGAGTACCCCTGCCGCTGATCAGCTATGGCGGCTCTTCGCTGCTCACCAATCTGGCAGCCCTCGGCATCCTGATGAATATCCGGATGCGCCGCTACCAGGGAACAAGCTGAGGCTGTTTAGGATCCCCCTCGATTCACCGCCAGCCTTTTTGCCTGCAGGCAGCAAAAACAAGACTGCTCAAACCCCGAATAAATTCCGGCGCGGTGTTCAGGGAGGCGCTGCGCTCAAGCCGCAGCCCCAGTGATCCGGCCAGCTCCTTATACTGAATATCGATCTCATAAAGCGTCTCCACATGATCGGAGACAAAGCTGATAGGCACCATGAGGATATTCCGGCAACCCTCGGCGGCCAGACGCTCCAGCATCTGAGGGGTGGAGGGGGTAAGCCACTCCACCGGCCCGCTGCGGCTCTGGAAACAGAGCCGCCCTTCCAGACCGATGATTTTTTCCACGGCGGCAATGGTTCGCCTGATCTGCTCCAGATACGGATCACCTTCCCGGATAAAGGAAACCGGCAGGCTGTGCGCGCTGTAAACCAGCTGCGCCTCTTCCCCGCCAAAGCCCGCCATCCCCGCGAGAATACCCTGCGCCAGACAGGCGACATACTCCGGCTGCTCCGGCCACTCCCTGATCTCGACAAGCTCGAAGGCGTGGCCAGAAACGGCCACGGCCTTACGCAGATCATCCAGGGACGAACCGGTGGTGGCCCGGGAATAATGAGGATAGAGGGTCAGGGCCACAAGGCGGCGAATCCCGGCCCGGGCAAACTCCGCCAGAGCCACCTCCGCGCCCGGTTGCCAGTAGCGCATAGCCATGCTCACCCTAAAATCCCCCTGCTCAGCCAGGGCGGCGGCCAACGCCCGGCACTGCTCCCCGGTGATCCGCGCCAGGGGCGAACCGCCGCCGATCAGCTGGTAGGCCTCCCGGCTTTTTGGCGCCCTTTTGGCGGCGATCCGGCCAGCAATGAATTTCTGGAGAAAAGGAAAGGGGGAAAGCTTGATGATCTGCCGGTCGGAGAAAAGATTGAAGAGAAAAGGCTCCACTTCCGCCAGGGTTTCAGGGCCGCCAAGGTTAAGGAGTACAACGCCGATGGTCTCAGCCATTGCTCACCTCCGGCCAGCCGTCAAGCCCGCTTTGTTTCACCCGTTCCGCCACGGCCTCCGGGGCAAAATCGAGCAGACAAAACAACCTTTCCTCAACAAGCCGAGCCTGGCTGAAATTATCCCTGATCCGCTGGTGCATGGCCTGATCTCCCTTGCTGTAGCGCTCAAGAACATAGGCCTGCCGCGCATCCAGATCAACCACCCGATCGTGGAGCACCCGCTTGTCGGCGTAATAGACGATTTCCTTCTCGGCGCACCGCTTAGGCAAGCCATCCCGCAGCATCACATGCTGGCCAACGATTTCAGCCAGTTCGTCAAAGCCGTGCGCCAGACAGATATCCCGGCCCAGTTCATCATGGCGCAGTTCATTTAGGCCAAGAGCCTGAGTTTTGGCGATATCATGCAGCAGTGCGCCGGAAATAATAAGCTCAAGGGAAAGCTCCAACCCGGCCCGGTTCAGCGCAGAACCAAGAAGACCAGCGACCCGGCCAACCATCAGGGAATGAGCCCGGATATTGGCCAGCATCCCGTAATGGTTCATCAAAACCAAGCACTGCGCAACCGATGGGATCATCGACTCTTATTGCTTCCTGCTCAACCGATGCACCGTCTCGACAAAAAACTTCGCCTGTTCCGGCGGGATCTCAGGGACGATGCCGTGACCGAGGTTGAAGATATGCCCCCTGGCTCCTTTGGCCTGATCAAGGATGTCCTGAACCAGCCGTTCCATCTTGGCCGGCGGCAGCAAAAGGGCAATGGGATCCATGTTGCCCTGGAGCGACACCCTCTGCCCCACCACCTTCACCGCCTCATCCAGAGGCAGCCGCCAGTCAAGGCCCAGAACATCGGCCCCGCTCTCCAGCGACTGGGGCAGCAAGGTCGCCCCGTTGTTAGCGAAATAGATGATCGGCACCGTCACCCCATCCGCCTTGAGAGCCGCGATGATCCGTTTCACATAGGGAATGGCGAACTCGGCAAAATCGTTTGGCGCCAGCACCCCGGCCCAGGAATCAAAAATCTGCAGGGCCTGGGCTCCTGCCTCGGCCTGGGCCTTGAGATAAAGGATGGTGCAATCGGTGATCTTGTTCAGCAGATCGCGGTACAGCTCCGGATCCGTGTACATCATCTTCTTGGTCAGGAAGTAGTTCTTGGACGAGCCGCCCTCGATGAGATAGGTGGCCAGGGTGAAGGGCGCCCCGGAAAAACCGATGAGCGGCACCCGGCCTGCCAGCTCCCGGCGCAGGATGCGGATGGTCTCCATGACATAGCCCAGCTCGGCCTCCGGGTCTGGCACATGCAGCCGCTCCATCCCGGCCCGGTCCCGGATCGGCTCAAGAAAAACCGGCCCCCGCTTCTCGTGGAACTCCAGGGGGGCACCCATTTTTTCGAGCGGCACCAGGATATCGGAGAAGAGAATAGCCGCGTCAACCCCCAGAATATCCACCGGCTGGATGGTTACTTCCGCCGCCGCCTCCGGGGTTTTGCACATCTCCAGAAAGGTGTATTTGCTGCGAACCGCGTGGTACTCAGGCAAATAACGGCCCGCCTGGCGCATGAGCCACACCGGGGTGTAATCCACCGCTTCTCCACGGCAGGCCTTCAAAAAAGTATCGTTCATTGTTTTCTCCAGTTGGAAATTAAGCATGAAAATGCAGAATGAAAAACGACACCCGTTGTGGGGAAGAATCCCCCGCTAACCCGGTCATAACACCCTCTTCACTTTTCACTCTTAACTTTTAATTTTTCATTTTCTTCGGTTGATAGGTGCAATACGGTTCCTCCGCCATATAATCGCCAGTCACCGCATAGGCCCTGGCCCGGCAGCCCCCGCAGACATTGACATACTCGCAGGAACCGCAGCGGCCCTTGTAGGCCTTGAAGTTCCGCAGATCGTGAAAAAGCTCCGATTTCTCCCAGATTTCCTTAAAGGATTTCTCGCGGATATTCCCCGCCGCCATGGGGAAATAGCTGCACGGCAGCACATTGCCATCCACGTCGATCAGGGAGATAAGCTGGCCCGCCAGACAGCCCTTGGAGCCGCCGGTGGAAAATTGCAGGGTTCGCCGCTGATAGTCATCGCCCTGCTCCTTGGCCTGCTGGAGGACAACCCGATAATAGTTTGGCGCGCAGGTAGGGCGAACCAGGATGTCCTTCTCCCCCTTTTCCATCTCGTAATGCCAGATCAAAAGCTTTTCGTAATCCTCCGGGGCGATCAGTTCGTCCATGATATCCTCGCCCCTGCCGGTGGGCACGATCATGAACATGTACCAGGCCGTGGCCCCAATTTCCTTGGCCAGCTGGTAGATCTTCGGGATCTCGTCCTGGTTGCGCTTGGTAAAGGAGGAATTGATCAGAAAGGAGATGCCGTTTTCCTTGAAGAGCCGAGCCGCGTTGAGGGTTCCGGCAAAGGCCCCTGGCTGGCAGCGAAAATCATCGTGTACCTCGGCGCTGGCGCCGTCCAGGCTCAGGGAAACCATCTTGATCCCGGCTTCCTTGATCTTGCCGCAGATTTCCTGGGTCACCAGGGTGCCGTTAGTGGCCAGACACATCCGCAGGCCAAGACCGGCGCCATAGGTAGCGATCTCGAACACATCGGGGCGCAGCAGAGGTTCGCCGCCGGAAAGCACCACCACCGGCTTACCATAAGAGGCGATATCATCAAGAACCCGCTGGGCCTCGGCCAGGGTAAAATCAGGATGACCTTTCGCCTCAAGCCCGGAGGAGGAACGGCAATGCACACATTTGAGATTACAGCGCCTGGTGATCTCCCAGGCTATCCATTTTGGTTCAAATTCCACGGTTTGGCCTCAAAATGTTGAATAAACTATAACTATCCAGCAAGGTTGGGATGCTATTATAGTCAATGATGACAAAAGAACAAGCAAGATTACAGAAAATAGCATTCGTCCACCAAGGGCACAAAATTTCCAGCTGCCCCAGAATTGTAACCGTTCAGCAGTGCCGTAGATGCGCGTGTCAGTCGTCGGCAGAAGTGACCGACAAAGAGGCCTGTTCGCTATCCCAGTAAAGCTGGATAAAAGCCCCTATGCCCGGTACTCGGGCAGGGGCTTTAAACACAGGGTATGCGAACAGGCCGATGACTGTCAATCGTCGGCAGCAGTGCCGACAAAGCAGATGCGGTGCTGCTGAATGGTTACAGAAAATCAGCCGCCACGGCGGCCAGCTCGCTCCGCTCGCTTTTAAGCAGGGTGATATGCCCATGAATCTTCTGCTCTTTCAGCCGTTCCACCGCATAGGTCAGACCGTTGCTGCTGCCGTCAAGATAGGGATTGTCGATCTGATCAGGGTCGCCGGTAAGCACCATCTTGGTGCCTTCCCCTGCCCGGCTGATAATGGTTTTCACCTCGTGGGGAGTAAGATTCTGGGCCTCGTCTACAATCACGAACTGCCTGGGGATGGAGCGGCCCCGGATATAGGTCAAGGCCTCCAGATCAACCACATGGGCGGCCAGAAGCTTGTCCACCTTCTGCTTGGCGGATTGGTCTGTTTCGTGCTCCTTGCGCTTACCGCCATCGGCCATCAGATAGGTGAGGTTGTCGAAGATAGGCTGCATCCAGTGGGCCAGCTTCTCATCCTTGTCGCCTGGCATGTAGCCCAGATCCTTGCCCATGGGGATGATGGGGCGGGAAACCAGAATCCGGTCGTAGCGCTTGAGGCTGAGTACACATTCCAGGGCTGCGGCCAGGGCCAGCAGGGTCTTGCCGGTGCCGGCCTGTCCCACCAGAGTCACCAGCTGGATGGCGGGATCCATCAGCAATTCGAAAGCCATGCGCTGTTCCTTGCTGCGCGAGCGGATGTTCCAGACCGTTTCGTACTCTTCGCGCAGAGGACCCAGCATTTCACTGCCCATGGCGCGGGTAAGGGCGGTATGCTTTTCATCCTCCTCGTCCCGCAGGAGAACGAACTCATTGGGCAGCAGATTAAGGCCTTCGCTGGTCACCTGTTTCTTCTGATAAAACTCATTGATCACGCTGCCCGGCACCAGAAGCTCCCGCTGGCCCCGATACAGCTCGTCGATATTGACCTTCTGTTTTTCAAAATCCATCACCTCGATGCCCAGGGCATCGGCCTTGAGCCGGGCGTTGATGTCCTTGGAGACAAAGATGACCTTTTCCCCCTGCTTGAGCAGGGTAAAGGCCACGGCCAGAATCCGGTTGTCCGGCACCTGCATGTCAAGGCCCGTATCAAGGCATCGGCCCTTTTCCATATAGATCACCAGGGTGCCGCCGCCGTCCATAGGCACCCCTTCGCTCAGCCTGCCCTGCTGACGCAGCCCATCAAGCTGGCGGATCACCTGCCGGGCATTGCGGCCCAGTTCGTCGTTATGACTCTTGAACTTGTCCAGTTCCTCTATGACCGAGATAGGCAAAACCACGATATTGTCGGTGAAAGAAGTAATGGAGTCGGCATTATGCAACAGGACGTTGGTGTCGAGAACAAAGTATTTTTTCAAGGGAGGACTCCTGAAGTGGATGATCTGATCTAAGCACAACCGATGGTTTCGGGCAAGTTAGCCGGTTCAACAACCTGTTGGCAAGGGAAATGATACCGATCGACCCATCACGGCGACTCATGCCCTTGAAAACACCATCGCACAGATAGAGCATGGTGATAAACGGGGCGGACTTACTTGACAAGACCACCGCCATTGGATCATAGCTACAAACGAGAAAACAAAGATAATTACGACAACGGGGAAAGGCGGAATTAGGGAGGGATGTCCCCGGAACTGCAACGGAACTGCGGAGTCAGAATACAGGAGAATAAGGCATCATCCTTCTGGCCCTGGCGATGCAAAACATTCTGTCTTCTGAATTCTGGGGTGAAGGCGGAGCGTACCTGCGGTACATGAGCATTTTTCGGCGACTGAGCAACACAGCAATCGGACGAAAGGGCCGTTTCCGGATGGGCACTAGCTTAACAATCTGACTCTGTCTTCCTTGACAGGCACACTTACGGGCCAGGTACAGCTTGAAAGGTTTCCAATCAGAAATTATCGCCTTTGCTTCCCAGCGCTTGCCTGGTTACAAGTCCTGCCTTTTCCCCTTCACAGACCGACTGATAAGAATTCCGGCCTCATACAACCCGAAAAGCGGCACGGCAAGCAGGATAGCGGACAACACCTCGCCGGCTGCCAGCAGAAAGGCAAGGGCCAGGATGGCAAGATAAAAATATTTCCGCTGCCGGGCAAAGTAACCCCTGGCGACAATCCCGGCCTTGACGGCCATAACCATGAGAAAGGGCACCTCAAAGGCTAACCCGAAAACCAGCGAGGTTCTGGCCACAAAGGTGAGATAGGCATCAAGCCGGAGCAAAGGCTCAAGCTGCTCCCCGGCAAAGCCCAACAGAAAAGCAAGGGTCTCCGGCAGCACCACCAGATAGGCAAACACCACCCCGCCAGCAAAGAGGGCTGTGGCCCAGAAGACCACCGTTTTCGCCATGCGCCGCTCATTACGGTGCAACCCTGGAGCGATAAACATCCACAGTTCGAAGCAACAAACCGGAAAACCGACCATGATCCCGGCCAGCAGGGAAATCTTCAGATAACTGACAAAGGCTTCAGTGAGGTTGGTATAAACGAGCCTGGCCAGCTCAGGGTGGCCTTGAACCAGGGGAACCATCAGCAAGCGGACGAGTTGCTCGGAAAAGGCATAGGCAGCAAGGGTCGCCACCAGGATTGCCAGGAAAGACACCAATACCCGATTCCGCAGCTCCCGGAGATGCCCGGCAAAATGTCCGGCCAGCACCGTCATCCTGCGGCATTCTCTTCTTTAATTTCTGGCTGGGCGGCGATCAGGACTGGATTGGCCTCAGGCGGCGAGACTGCGTCAACCTCAGGCGTGGCCGGATCAGGGTCTGCTGGGGCTGCCAGATTGGGATAGGCGTCTCCCACCCCCTCCCTCATCTCCTCATGCAGATTATCCTTGAGCTCCGAGGCCATTTTTTTAAAATCAAGCACAACCCTGGCCATGGACTTCGCCATTTCCGGAAGCTTTTCCGGCCCTACCACAATAAGCGCGACGCCCAGGATCAGGATCAACTCAGGAAGTCCTATACCAAACATGATACCCTCGCAAAAATCCAATCTGCCGCAAAAATCGCCGATACCTCATATCCATTATGAACAAGGGCAATCTACGGCATTTGCCAGAGAGTGTCAACACAGGCGAACGCGCCAGAGACGCGGACTGAATATCCACCGATTGACTTTTTCTTCACCTTTGGCTATGGTGCCTGCTGCTGCACACGATAATGCAACTGCCCCGCAGCCCCGCTGGTGGCTCACGGACAACCTTTTTTCGGATGATTGCGGAGGAAAAGCAAGATGGCCAATGTGGTGGTTGTAGGAACACAATGGGGAGATGAGGGCAAGGGGAAGATCGTTGACCTGTTAACAGAGTACGCCGACTTTGTGGTGCGCTTCCAGGGCGGCAACAACGCCGGCCACACCCTGGTAGTAAACGGCAAGAAGTACGTCTTCCATCTCATCCCTTCCGGCATCCTCTACGAAAACAAGAAATGCTTTATCGGCAACGGCGTAGTCCTCGACCCCGGCGTCCTGCTTGAGGAAATGGACAAACTCGCGGCCAGCGGCCTGCCGGTAAACCCGCAGCGCCTGATGATCAGCGAACGCGCACACCTGATCATGCCCTACCATCGCCTGCTCGACTCATGCAGCGAATCGGCCCTGGCCAGCGGCAAAAAGATCGGCACCACCGGTCGGGGCATCGGCCCCTGCTATGGCGACAAGATCCTCCGCAAGGGCATCAAGGCCGGGGATCTGCTGGATCAAGGGCTGTTCATGGAAAAACTCCGCGAAAACCTTGACGAAAAGAATTTCCTGTTCAGCAAGAAGTTCAACAGCGAACCGCTTAAGGCCGAGGCGATATACGACGAATACCTGAGATACGCAGAGCGGCTTGCCCCATATATTGACAACGTTTCCGTGGCCCTGGATGATGGCCGCAAGGCAGGCAGGCACATCCTCTTTGAAGGCGCCCAGGGCACCCAGTTGGACATCGACCACGGCACCTACCCCTTTGTCACCTCCTCAAACACCATCGCCGGCAACGCCTGCACCGGCAGCGGCTTCGGCCCTTCCCACATCGACTGTGTCATCGGCATCCTCAAGGCCTACACCACCAGGGTTGGCGAAGGGCCTTTCCCCACCGAGCTGCTTGACGCCACGGGCGACACCTTGCAGCAAAAAGGCGGAGAGGTCGGCGCCACCACCGGCCGCAAGCGCCGCTGCGGCTGGCTCGACGGCGTCATTGCCCGCGAAGCTGTGCGCTTGAACGGCATCAACGGCCTGGCCATCACCAAGCTCGATGTCTTAAGCGGCCAGCCGGAGCTGAAACTGGCCACCAGCTATGAGGCGGACGGAAAGAAATTGACCGCCCTGCCCGGCAATATCACCACCTACGCCCGAATGCAGCCGGTTTATGAGAACCTCACAGGCTGGAGCGAGGAGATCAGCCAGGCCCGCAACGTAGATGATCTGCCGGCCAAGGCCCGTGATTATGTGAAACGCATCGAGGAGTTCACCAAAACCCCGGCCTACATCCTCTCCGTCGGCCCAGGCCGCGAACAGACCATGCTCCTTAAAAACCCTTTCCAGAGCTGAACACACATTTGAACAAGGTTTAGTCAGCTCGCCTGTCTTGACCCCAAAAAAGCCCGCCTTGGCTGACGCCAGACGGGCTTTTCCTTTCCTGTTTTCAACTCCGTCCTGACAGCTACCGACTCACCGATCTGGCTCCATTCATAACCTCAACCATGTCAAAGGCAACCTGCGCCAGCATATTCGGCAACACCGGCCCACCCTGCGAAGACTTGATCTCCGGAGGGTTGAAGGCAGCGGCCAAACGAGACAAGGTGCTGCTTTGCGGATAGGCCATGGCCTGATCCATGGATTGCTCGATATACCAGACGGTATTGCCGGTATGCACATTGAGCAGCCGGGTGGACACCTCAACCCGGCCCCCGCCAAACTGGCTGCCTTCCAGAGCGTAATTGACCCTGCCCGCCAGGATTAGATCCACCTTGGCCTTCCGGCCAATGGCCAGGGCGTCCTGAATATCCCGATAAGACTGATCAAGACGAAGCACCTTGGGAAAAGCCTGCTTGCCCAGGAGAACATCCTTGAAGAGCATGGCCACCCCCTCCCCCTGTTCCCGCGTCATATTGCCAGGCATCTGAAAGGGCAGCACGCCCACAGTCGCCTCCTGATAGGTATTCGCCTCCGGATAGATAAAAACCACCGGCGAATTCTTCCTGACCTCCACCGGCTGGTGAGCCCAGTTTTTCTGGGCCGGCCCGCACCCGGCGAGAACAAGACCACAAAGCGTAATCAAGATTTCTTTCCGCATACCACCCTCCTATCACTATCCAGCTTGATGCCGGCCTTAAACGGAACCCACAGGAGGTAACTGTTCAGCAGTGCCACAGATGCGAGGAAGAGGCCTGCGAAGTGGCTATTGCACCTGAGCTGACCGATGACAAAGCAGAGGTGGTGCTGCTGGACAGTTACGGCCTCTTCAACGCTCGTAGGCGGAAAGCAGCGCATCGCCAAGGGCGCCGCCTCCTGCCGCGAGAAGATGATTAATGCTGCGGCTGCGCTGCAACTCAAGCCCTGCCACGGAAAGCACCTGCTGGGAACCGGCGTCGAGCAGCTTGAGGTTGAGAACTACCGTGGTCGGGGTCAACGAATAGGTACCGGTGAGAATGGCCGCCGCCTGTTGCTGCCTGGCCAGAAGTTTGACATCCCGGGTAAGCATCAGCTCGCCCCGGTTGTCCCGAATGAGAAGCTCAGCGGACTTGCGAATCTCCACCACCCCGAAGCCATGGCGAAACAGACTGGTAGACAGGGCCTCGGTCAGGGTTCGGCCAAAACGGGTGGTGACATGGAGATCATCAAGATCAACCACCGTGGTCAGAATCAAACGCTGACCGCCCCCGGCGCCGCGCATACCGGAAGTCAACTGCAGGGCCAGCTCCTCCCCTACCCCAAAAAAGTCTGGAGTAACCACCGAGGCAGTGCCGCCGGTATTCACCGAGGGCACACACCCAGGCAGAAGCAGGGCCCAGCCCAGAAACAACCAGGCGAAGCGCGCCATCCTGCTTGATTTTCTCATAACTCACCTTTCTTTACAGGGCGCTTGGCAACAGCCCTGGCCGGTTTTTTCACCGAAATCCTGGGCGCGGCCTGATCCTCTTCTGGAAACTGCCGGATCATAACCTGCGAGGCGCGGGTAGAGGCAGGCATGCTTTCATTGGCCAGCAGGCTTGCGGTCAGCGCGTCAACGGGCAAAACCAGACTGGCGGAAGAAAGAACCCGGTTATCGACGTTGCGCAACAACCGGGCGTTGACAAAAATTTCCTGCCCGGCCACGGCATAGGTTCCCACCACTACGGCCTGGGCTTCCTGGACAAGACTGATCTCATCCATGCTTCGGGACAAGGCGTACTCGCCGTGGTACGGACTCACCATCATCCCTGGAGTCTTCCGCACTTCAATTACCTCCAGCCCTGCCTGTTGCAAGGTGGAAAGCAGCTGCTCCCCCAGAAACCGGCCAAGGGAAGAGGTTGCATAAAGATTATCAAGACTGACAAAGGTACTCACCGCCACGACATATTCATCGGCCACTACCTCGCTGGCCTTGGCAATAAGCGTCTTGCCCAGCTGATTGATCATGGTCTGCAAGGCAGCCCCCTGCCCGGCGCTGACGGTTGCCGGATCACCTGCCTGCCCGAAGCCAAAGCCCGGCAAAAAAGATTGAGTCATGTTCTGCGGCGAAAAAACCCTGGCGGTACGAAACACATAATCAGAAGGGATCGCATGGGGATAATTATAAAAATACGGACGATAGACCGGCGCGGGACGAAAGCGAGCCTGAGACGCGCCCCCCTTATCCACAGCGTCAGAAGATTGACCCTCATCGGCCAGCACGGGGGTTGCAGCACAGCCCAGAGCCAGCAAAACCGCAAGCAATTTTGTCATCGTCATTTACGTCTCTCCCGGTCAGGGATTAAAATTATAGGCCGAATAATCCTTTTCCATGCTCCGCCAGGAAGGCCCGAAGGCCTGGGCCAGAGGGTCATCCGCAACACCGCCTCTGCCAGGATAGACCACGGGCACCCGCTGCCCCTCGCCAAACATTGGCGAGGCCAGGCGCATTTCCACTTCGAGCAGATTGCTGTAGATTCCTCCGGAGCAGCCCCAGCAACCGAGAAGCAACAATCCTGCCATAATTTTCCGCATATCCTCTCCCTCTGTGGTGTCGAGCCAAAAGACAGGGCCAGCAAGTCAATAAAATGACGATCTTGATCGCCATCCAGCATAGGCATATTTTTCCCGCTTTTCCCTGCGGGGCAACCTGAACCCCCGGCCAATACGGAATTTTTTTCTGAGCCAGCCCTCCCGCCCACCTTTTTCTTCAATTTTACCCTGTTTATAAGCATTTTCCATGCCACCCTGTCAGGCCATTCCCTTTCATTTTTCTGAAAAAATGCCCAAAGACAGAAAAAATGATTGCCAAAAAAATGGGATAGATTATATTTCTGCGGTTTATAATACCGCGATATCCAGCGGGAGGCTTCCCACAGGAGGAGTTGCATTATGGCACGGATCACCGTCGAAGACTGCCTGAGTCAGATAGGCAATGAAAACCGTTTTTCCCTTATCCATCTTGCCATTGAACGGGTTAAACAGCATCGCAAGAATGCTCCGTTTCTGGTGAAATGCAAAAACAAGGAAATCGTCGCCACCTTGCGCGAGATTGCCTCAGGTCAGGTCAGCTTCGCCACCATCAAAGACTTCACCCCTCTCAAAGAAGATGCCCCCGTCCTGACCGCGCACAAGAATGACGAGCAACCAGAATCGGCATCCCTGTAACTGATGGAAACCGATTTTTACAAGACACTGGGGGTTTCCCCGGAAGCGGCTGCCGAAGAGATAAAAAAAGCCTACCGCAAACTGGCCATGAAGTACCACCCGGACAAGAACCAGGGAGACAAGGCTGCTGAAGAAAAATTCAAATCAGCCGCCGAGGCCTACGAAATTCTCGGCGATCTGGAAAAACGGAAGATCTACGACCGTTACGGGGTAGCTGGCCTGAAAGACAGCGGCTACAGCGGCCCTGGCAACTTCGATGATATCTTCTCAAGCTTTGGCGATATCTTCGGCGACATGTTCGGAGGCCGCCCCAGACAGAGACACCAGGGGAACATCCCGGGAAATGACCTGCGCTATGACCTGGGCATCAGCTTTATGGATGCCGTGCATGGCGCGGAAAAAGAAATAGAACTCACCAGACGGGAAACCTGCTGGACCTGCGATGGCACCGGTTTGCGCCCCGGCCACAAACCGGCGACCTGCGCCACTTGCAAGGGCCATGGCCAGGTGGTGCATGCCCAGGGGTTTTTCCGGGTGCAGACCGCCTGCCCTAAATGTCACGGCGAAGGCACAATCATCACCGAACCCTGCAACGATTGCCTGGGCGAAGGGCTTGTCAGAAAAACGAAAAAGGTGTCGCTGAAGATTCCGGCCGGGATTGACACCGGCGCCCGCATGCGCCTGCGGGGCGAAGGGGAAGGCGGTCGCAAGGGAGGCCAGCCGGGTGATCTGTATGT
>MGTC01000045.1:0-38641 GCA_001799255.1 Deltaproteobacteria bacterium RIFOXYD12_FULL_55_16 | reverse complement strand
CGCGTTGAGATCAAGGTTGTCATTCCCAAAAAACTGTCCGCACGCGAAAAGGAACTGCTTACAGAGTTTGACACTTTGCAGAAAGAAAGGGGCGCAGACCTGGAAGAAGAAGGGTTTTTTAAAAAAATCTTTCACAAATTCACCGATGAAAACCCTTGATTCTCGAAAGCAGGACAACGACAATGAGTGACCAGCCCTTAACGGCAAACCAGTTTACCCATTTTGACGAAGTCGGAAATGCCCGCATGGTGGATGTGGGCGGCAAAAGCGACACCAGGCGCGAAGCCACGGCTTCCGGCGCCATTACCCTGTCGGCGCAAGCGTTTCAGTTGGTACGGGAAGGAAGTATTGCCAAGGGAGATGTGCTCGGGGTTGCCCGGATCGCCGGGATCATGGCCGCCAAAAAGGTCGATACCCTGATCCCTCTGACCCATCCTCTGGCCATCAACAAGGTAACGGTGGACTTTGCCTTAAACGAGGCGACCCACACCATAGAAATTACCGCTACCGTAGGAATAACCGGCAAGACCGGGGTCGAGATGGAAGCGCTCACCGCCGTCTCGGTTGCCGCCCTGACCATTTATGATATGTGCAAGGCTGTGGACAAAGGCATGCTCATCAGCAATATCAGGCTGGAGAAGAAAACCGGGGGCAAAAGCGGAAGCTATCAACGAAACGGATGACGCTTGTTCAAGATATACCAAGGGAGTAAGACCGTGAACAGAGAACAACTTGAGTACTTTCGCCACAAGCTCGAAGTCATGAGCCAGGATCTTTTGCAGGAAGCAGAAAAGACTATCCACGAAATGAACGACAGCACGGAAAATTATCCCGACCCCACCGACCGCGCCAGCGCCGAATCAGACAGAAGCTTCGAGCTTCGCATCCGCGACCGCGAACGCAAACTGCTGATCAAGATCCGAGAAGCCATTGAACGGATCGATGAAGGTCTCTATGGCATTTGCGAAGAATGCGGCGAAGAGATCTCGAGTAAACGTCTTGAAGCGCGGCCGGTGACAACCCAGTGCATCGAATGCAAGACCCTCCAGGAAAATCAGGAAAGAGCACAAAAAGGCTTATAAGAGACCACCATGCCTGAACTCCGCAAAGACCCGATCATTGGCCGCTGGATCATCATCTCCACCGAACGGGGAAAGCGGCCCACTGACTTCATTGTGGAAAAAAGCGCAGGCAGAGGCGGGTTCTGCCCCCTGTGTCCGGGCAACGAGAATACAACCCCTCCGGAAGTCTTAAGTTACTCCAACAACAACGGGCATCAGGCCAACAAGCCGGATTGGGAATTGCGGGTGGTGCCCAACAAGTACCCGGCCCTGATTATCGAAGGCAACCTCAACAAGGAGGGCAATGGCCTTTATGACCGGATGAACGGGATCGGGGCCCATGAGGTCATCATCGAGACCCCGGATCACCACGAATCCTTCACCAGCCTGCCGCCGGAACGGATGATCAAGGTTTTTCTGGCGTACCGGGATCGCCTGCTTGATCTGGCCCAGGATCAGCGCTTCCGTTACGTCATGGTTTTCAAGAATTTCGGCGCCGCAGCCGGAGCCTCGCTGGAACATTCCCATTCCCAGCTCATTGCCCTGCCCATTGTGCCGCGCATGATCAGCTCCGAGCTTGAAGGGGGCCTCTCCTATTACAAATACAAGGAACGCTGCATCTTCTGCGATATCATCCGGCAGGAAATAAACCAGAATCAGCGGGTAGTCGCCGAAAACGACCTGTTCATCGCCATTGTTCCCTATGCGCCCCGCTCGCCTTTTGAGATGTGGATCCTGCCCAAGCGCCATGCCTCTTCATATATTGTCATGGATGACGACCATTTCCGGGCGCTCTCCGTAATCTTTTCCGAATGCCTGCGCCGCCTGAACACCTGCATCCCCAATGTTCCCTATAATTTTGTGCTGCATGGCGCGCCCTTGCGCTCAGCACCCCTGGATCATTTCCACTGGCATTTTGAGATCATGCCCAAGCTGACAACGATTGCCGGTTTTGAATGGGGCTCGGGTTTTTACATCAACCCCATCCCGCCGGAAGAAGCAGCCCAATTTTTAAGAGACGCTACGATTTAGAAATATAAAGCTGAGTTGAGCAGCTCGCCTGCTCAAACGAAACTTATACCCTTTGGGTGAAAAGCTGAGTTGAGCAGCTTGCCGGATTTTATGCCCTTCAGGGTGCAAACGAAACTTATACCCTTTGGGTGCAAAGCTGAGTTGAGCAGCTCGCCGGATTTTATGCCCTTCAGGGTGCAAACGAAACTTATACCCTTGGGGTGTAATAACGACTCGTTTTTTTAACGCAAAGGCGCAAAGTTTTAACCCTTTTAGTTAAACGCCTTATCTTCGCGTCTCTGCGTTTTGCCGTTACGTTTTTTGATTGTTACAAGTCCGTCAAGGGGAATCCATGAAAAAAATACTGCTTGTTGACGACGAAGACAGCATCCATCTCCTGTACCGCGAAGAACTGGAAGACGAAGGCTACGAGGTTCACTCGGCTCTCTCTGGAGAAGAAGCCCTGGCTCAATTGAAGGTCATTCTGCCGGATCTGATCATCCTCGACATCAATATGCCCGGCATCAACGGAATCGACGTCCTGCGCCAGATCAAGGAGACAAATCCCGCCCTGCCGGTGATTCTAAGCTCCGCCTATCAGGAATTCAAACAGAATCTGTCCACCTGGGCCTCCGATGAATACATCGTCAAATCATCCAATTTGGACGAGCTCAAGGCCGCAGTGAAGAAACATCTGCCCTGAAATACAGGGCCGCCAAGGGAATAAGGGGCAGACGGGCAACTCTTGGGCGACCGGGGCCAATGAGCGACATGAAAGACATTCAAGGCCAGCCTGATTACCGCCGGATCAACATCAAAAAGGTCGGGGTCAAGAACATCTCCTACCCGGTAACAGTCCGGGACAAAGCCAGAAAGACCCAGCAAACTGTGGCCACCTTCAACATGTACGTCAATCTGCCCCACCAGTTCAAGGGCACCCACATGAGCCGGTTCGTGGAGATCCTCAACCGGTTTCAGGGTGAGATAAACCTGAAAAGTTTTCATCGCATTCTCGAGGAGATGAAGGCCCGGCTTCAGGCGGAAGCCGCCCACCTGGAAATCACCTTCCCCTACTTTTTAAAGAAATCTTCCGGGCAGGCGCAATCGGTGGGCATGAATGAATACCGCTGCACCATGCATGGCTCACTGGATAAAACCGACGATCTCACCCTGGAAATCCAGGTGCCCATTTCCCCGCCGCTTCCCTCCCAGACCGGGCAGGGCCTGCCGCGCTCCCTCGGCCACTGGGGCCGAGCCACCATCCGCCTGCGTTTCAGGCATTTCATCTGGATTGAGGATATCATCCAACTGGTGGAAGAGGTAACCTCACACGATCTCTGCTGGCCCACAAGCAAAACCTGCGCCACGGAATACACCCTTTCCGTGGAAAGCATTACCACGGCCCTGGGCCGCAAGCTGGAAAACCAACCGGCCATCGCCTGGTTTTCCGTCCTGGTGGAAAATCTTTCGCAAGGGTACAATACCTTTGCCTCTCTGGAATGGTCGGCCAACAACAAGATGCCCGTATCCTGAGTCTCTCCCTCAAGCCAACTGTTAAAAAATATCGCGAGAAACTGCCCCCATGCGCCACGAACTACTCTTTGAAATCGGCACCGAAGAAATCCCGGCTGGCTATATCATGCCGGCTCTTTCCCAACTGGAAAAAATCCTTGGCGACCGGCTCACCGCCCTGGCCCTCCCCTATTCCAGTCTGCGCACCGCCGCTACCCCACGGCGGCTTGCCATCTCGGTCAGCGGCCTGGCCGCTCGCCAACCGGATCGAAAAGAAGAGATTCTCGGCCCCCCCAAAAAAGCGGCTTTTGACCAGAATGGCCAGCCTACTCAGGCAGCCATCGGCTTTGCCAAAACCAGAGGGATCGCGGTTGAGGCCCTGCAGATCGCAGCAACACCAAAGGGCGAGTACCTCATGGTGCGCGTCGAAGAGATTGGTCGGCAAACCACAGAACTCCTGGCCGATCTGCTGCCGGAGGTAGTCGCCAGCCTCAATTTCCCGAAATCCATGCGCTGGGGGACAGGTCGCGCCAGCTTTGCCCGCCCGATCCAGTGGCTGCTGGCCGTCTATGGCGGCAAGACGGTCTCCTTCTCAATGGATGCCATCACCAGCGGCAACACCACCCTTGGCCACCGTTTCATGGCCAGCGGGCCTTTTCCCGCCGCCTGTTTTACCGACTATGTCGACACCCTGCGCACAGCCCAGGTCATGGTAGACCCCCAGGAACGCCGCGCTGCGGTTCTTGCCGAGATCACCAGGGCGGCCCGGCAGGCGGGCGGAACAATTCTTGCGGATGACGAACTGGTAGACACGGTCTGCAACCTGGTGGAAAAACCTTTTGCCCTTTGCGGCGCCTTTGAGGAACGCTTTCTCGCCCTGCCCCGCGAGGTATTGATCACCTCGATGCGGGAACACCAGAAATACTTTGCCGTAGTTGATGGCGCAGGCAAACTCATGCCCCATTTCATCGCGGTGAACAACACGGACACCAGGGATGCCAGGCTTGCCGCCGATGGCCACCAGCGGGTAATCCGGGCACGGCTGGAAGATGCTTTTTTCTTCTTCAAGGAAGACCAGCGCCGCTCCCTGGAGGATCGGGTCGAAGACCTCTCGGGCGTCATCTTCCAGCACAAACTGGGAACCATGCTTGACAAGACCAGGAGGGTTACCGCCCTGGCCGGGCTGCTGGCCAGAAGGCTTGCCCCTAAACACCTGGCCCAGACCGAACGGGCCGCCCGCCTGGCCAAGGCTGACCTGTTGACCGACATGGTTGGGGAATTTCCCACTCTCCAGGGAGCAATCGGCAAGGATTACGCCCTGCTCAACGGAGAAACGCCGGAGGTTGCCACCGCCATCCGGGAACATTACCTGCCAGTCAGGGCCGGAGGCCAATTGCCCTCCTCAATCCCTGGGGCGCTGGTCGGCATCGCCGACAGACTTGACTCCATCACCGGCTGCTTCGGCATCGGCCAGGTACCCACCGGCACCACCGATCCCTTCGGCCTGCGCCGCCTGTCGCTGGGGCTGCTCCATATCATCAAGGCCATGGGCTTCAGCCTCTCGCTGGCCGAGTTCGTGGAGGAGGCGCTCTCCCTCTATGGCGACAAGCTTACCATTCCCCAGGCCGAGGCCCACCGCAACGTACTCGAATTCATCAAGGGCCGTTTCAGCAACGATCTCACCGGCCAGGGCATCCCCGCCGAGGCAGTGGAAGCGGTCACCTCGGTCTCTTTCGATGATCCGCTTGACTGCCAGCGCCGGATCAACGCCCTGATGGCCATCAGCAGCCAGGAAGCCTTTGCCATCCTGGCCGGGGCCTTCAAACGGGTAATCAATATCATCAAGGATAACCAGGAAACCTCGGTGCAACCGGCATTATTCAGCGAGGCTGCTGAACAAAAACTCCAGGCGGCCTATCTGGCTGCCCACCTGGAGGCTACCCCCCTGCTTGAGGCCAGCGAGTACGAAAAAGCCATGGCCGTGATCCTCAAGATGAAGGAACCGGTTGACAGCTTTTTCACCGAAGTCATGGTCATGGTGGAGGATGAGCAGGTGCGCGCCAACCGCCTGAATCTGCTGACCGCCATCGCCCGGCTCTTTCTGCAGATCGGCGATTTTTCAAAGATGACCGGTAACTATTCAGCTTGATGCCGCAATGGGACAAAAACCACGGAAGGTAACTATTCAGCAGTGCCGCAGATGCGTACCCCAAAGGGGCATAAAATCCAGAGGTCTGCAAAGTGTGCTATTGCACATGAGCAGGCCGATGACTGTCAATCGTCGGCAGTAGTGCCGACAAAGCAGAGATGGTGCTGCTGAATAGTTACGATGAACGGGATCAATCAGTAAGCTGTACCTGGGCGATTTCAATGGCCTGTTCGTAGAGCAAGGGCAGGGATTCAAGATTGACTGCAAGTTTTTCTCCCAGTTCGATGGTCTTGTCCCAGTCGCCACGTTCGTAGGCCATAACCAGGGCAAGGGTGAAGGAAAGAGGGGTTGCGGCCACGGCGAGCAACGCCTCCTGAATCTCTTCGGGCAGGGCCAACTCCGGCAGGATATCCGCCATGGCCTTGTCAAGCATGGCGGGGAGCAAGGAGAACATCCCCACCGTGTGAAACTTCCCCGCCTCCTTGCGTCGGCCCAGAAGCTGATCGGCGATCAGTTCGCAAAAGCTGCCCCGAAAAGCAGCCAGGCTCAACAGCTCGGAGGGCTTGTCATCGGCGAGGTAGGAAAGCATCATCAGCGACAGCCATTTCCTCAAGGTAAGCTGCCCCAGCATGGCCACGGCCATCTCAATGCTCTCCAGCTTCTGCCGTCTGGCAAAATAGGCTGAGTTCGCATATTTGAGCAGTTTGTAGGCCAGGGAAACATCCCGGCTGACAAATTTGGACAGCTCGGCAAAGTCGTAATCCTCATCCTGAATGACTTTCAGCACCTGAAGGTAATGGAGCTTTGAACCAGGGATATCCCGCCCCTCCACAATCTGGGGCCGACTAAAAAAATACCCCTGAAACAGATCAAAGCCCAGCTTCTTGGTGGCCTCAAACTCTGCCATGGTTTCGATTTTTTCCGCCAGCAGCTTCACCTCATAACGACTGACAATCTTGACCTGCCGCTCAAGTTCGGCAAAGCTCATCAGGCGAATGTCAAACTTGATGATCCTGGCCAGCTTGATCAGCGGCAAAAAACGATCTTCATAAAGAAAATCATCAAGAGCCAGAACATACCCTGCCCCAACCAGCTTCTCGCAGGCCTGCACGACCTCAGGCGTGACCCCTACCGTCTCCAACACCTCAATCACAGCGATTTCTTTGGGAAAAAGAGAGGGATAGCCCTTTAGCAGCATCTCTTCATTGAAATTGATGAAGGCCCTTTTCCCTCCAGTAATGGTGGCAATACCGATCAGGAGAAAGCTGTTGGTGATAACCTTGGAGGTGGCCTCTTCCCCGTCCTGCAAGGGGTCGAAGTAATTTGTCAGGCCGGAACGAAAAAGCAGCTCGTAAGCAAAAACCTCCTTGTTCCTTTTGAAGATAGGTTGACGGGCAACGAAGATGTTCGGCTCTGAGGTATCCATGGCTGTTTTCATTTTCTCATCCACCTTCCTGCGGCGCAATCACCTTGTGGTGCAATAAGGCCTCGAGAACCTCGGCCATAGGCAGGCCAACCACATTGGTATAGGAACCGCTGATCTCCGGAACCAAGAAACAACCCTTGCCCTGAATCCCGTAAGCCCCCGCCTTGTCCAGAGGTTCTCCGGTGCGGACGTATGCCCGGCACAACTCCGGCGCAAGCGGCAGGAACCTGACCTTGGTGCAGACGGTTTTCGTATACATTTCCCCTGTCGCCTGCCGCCAAAGAGAGAATCCGGTCCACACCTCATGCCAGCGGCCAGAGAGCCGCATGAGCATGGCGCAGGCCTGCTCCTCATCGCCTGGTTTGCCAAGAATCTCCCCATCCACCACCACCACGGTATCGGCGGCCAGCACCCAGGCGTCAGGCTGGGCAACGGTCTGGGCCTTTTCCTGGGCCAGGCGGGCGACAAAGTCGGCAGGCTGCTCGCCGGGCTGCAAGGTCTCGTCGATATCTGTCACCCTTACCTCAAAGACCAGGCCCAAATCGGTAAGAAAATCACGCCGCCTGGGCGAAGCAGAGGCCAGGATAAGCCGCTCCTGGGTTTGAAAGGCTTCCATAAATCTCGCTCAGGCCCTGATGGAATAGCCACCATCCACGACAAGGGTCTGCCCCTGGATCATGGCGGCCAGATCACTGCATAAAAACAGGGCGACATCCGCCACATCCTCAGGGAGGGTGAGTCGCCCCATAGGTGTCCGTTGCAGGGCGCCCGCGAGGATCTGTTCCCGGTTGGGGAATTTTTTCAGGGCCTCGGTATCCACGGCTCCGGCGCTGATGGTATTGACATTGATCCCCATCGGCCCCAGCTCCACAGCCAGATGGCGAACCAGCGATTCAAGCGCCGCCTTGGAGGCCCCAACCGCCGTATAATTCTCCACGGCCCGCACCGCCCCCATGCTGGAAACCGCGATGATCCTGGCTCCCTTGACCATGAGCGGCACCGCCTGCTGGGTAAGAGAAAGCAGCGCCCGGGCATTGATCTCCATGGCCCAGTTCCAGTGGCGGCTGCTCAGCTCAAGCGCCGGTTTCAAAACGCCGGAGGCGGCATTGCTGATAAGAAAATCAAGCTGGCCGAACTCGCTTCTAATCAGGGCGAACATGGCCTGCAGATCTTCATCATTAGCCACATTGGCCTTGACCACCAGACAACGCGCCCCTTTTTCTTCGATCAGCCGGGCGGTGGCCTCCGCATCCTGCCGGTGACGCACATAGTTCACCACCAGATCAACCCCGTTTTCGGCAAGCCGCAGAGCGATCGCCTTGCCGATCCCCCGTGAACTGCCAGTTACCAGGCCCACTTTTCCCCGCAGCTTGTACATAACCGTTCCTCTCTTTATGACTGCGCCCCATAAAGCTGAGTTGAGCAGTCTGCCTGCTCAAACAAAACTTACGCCCTTTGGCTATAAGGGGCTGATGAGTATCCATATACTAATACGATAAATTTTTCAGGCGGGAAAGTAAAGCATACTTTCCCGCGCCTTATCTGCCCGGCAGGCATTCCTTCCTTCCCGGTGTTTTTTTGACACCTCATCGACTTGAAGTCAAAATTATGACAAAAAATAGCCAGGCAACACTTCCAGAACAATACCGCCCTTGCTGAATATTTCCCAAAAATACATTGAATTACCGATAATTTATATATACTGTTACAAACAGGAAGAACCTTGCGGCACAATGCTTGCTTTACAATCAAGATTAAAGAGACAGCTCATATCTTTCCGAGCCTTCTTTTCCTTTTCTCCAGGGAGATCCAATCATGGCTGCAGAAAAAGACCCACAGGCAACAGAGCAGGTTCCGGAAAAGAAATCCAAGATGCTTCTTTTCATCATCCTTGGCGTCGGTATTCTTGCCCTCGGCGGCGGCGGCTTTTTCGCCTACAAGACCTTCCTGGCCCCCAAACCAGCGGCGGAAGAGGCTGCGGGCCATGAAGAGGTAAAAAAGGAAGAGGCGCCGGTGATCGGAGAAATGCTGGTCATGGAGCCCTTTGTCGTCAATCTGGCAGACCCGAAAGGCAAACGCTATCTCAAGCTCAAGATCGAACTTGAGCTTGAAAACAAGGAGGCCGTGGACAAGGCCACCAAGGCGGCGCCCAAGCTGCGGGATATGGTCATCATGATGCTCACCAGCCTTGACTTTGAAGAAATCATGACCCCGGAAGGCAAGATCCGGGTCAGAGATGAGTTGCTGGAACGTTTCAATGAGATCATGCGGCCAGACCATATCAAGGGTATTTATTTCACGGAATTTGTCGTGCAATAACCCCCTGGCCCTGCACGCTAACCCGAAACCGTTATTAAAGAACAGCCCACGACACCCAGCAGAGAGCCATGGAACAGATTCTCAGCCAAGACGAGGTTGATGCGCTACTCAAGGGGATTTCCGGCGGCGAGATCGAAGAGCCCGAAGAACCTGTAGACGCTGAAACCCTGGGCTACCAGGTCTATGATTTCTCCAGACAGGAAAGGATTGTCCAGGTCAAGATGCCGGCCATGGAGGTAATTTCCGATGCTTTCATGCGTGCGGTTCGCACCTCACTTTCCAACACCCTGCGCCGGATTATCGACCTGACCCCCGCCCCCCTCGAACTTGAACGCTTCGGGGCCTTTGTCCGCACCCTGCCTGTGCCAAGCAGCCTGCAGATCTTCCGGATGGCGCCCTTTCGCGGCAACGCCCTGATCGTCATCGAACCCAAGCTGGTCTTCACCCTGGTAGAAAACTTCCTGGGCGGCACCGGCACCAGAAACATCCGCATTGAGGGCCGCGATTTCACGGCCATCGAACAGCGGCTGATCAGACGGGTGGTAAATCTCCTGCTCAGCGATCTGGAAAAGGCCTGGCATTCCTTGCAACCCCTCAAGGTTCATTACATCAGGAGCGAAATCAATCCGCAGTTCGCCAAGATCTGCCAGCCCGAAGATGTGGTGATCATCAACCGCTACGATGTGGACATGGATCGAGCCGTAGGCAGCATCACGGTCTGCATCCCCTTAAGCAACCTGGAGTCGGTCAAGAGCAAACTGTTAACCACCTACCAGCGGGAGCAAAGTGACGAGGACATCAACATCAAACGCGTCCTCTCCGAAAACATCAAAAACATCCCGGTGGACTTTGTGGTGGAACTGGGCCACGCCACTATCTCCGCTGGCGAGGTCATGGAACTGATGGTCGGCGACATCATCCAGCTGGAACGCCGCACCGACGATCTCCTGCCGGCCTTTACCGCCGGAGAACGAAAATACATGGGAACCCCTGGCGTGCATCGCGGCAATAATGCGCTGCTCATCCAGAAGAAGGTTCTTGACCAGAACAGGGAGTAAAACATAAGGCGCAAAGCCCGAATTTTTCGCCCTGCGCCTTTCACAGGGAAGATTACCTGAAAAAGGAGAAGAACCATGGCTGACGACCCATTGGATGCCCCCGGCACAAAAGCCGAGACCGAGATAGCCGGTGATGACTGGGCTGCCGCCTTGAGCGAACAGGAAGGTTCCGAAAGGATTCAGGCCCCCGCCTTTGCCGAACTGAACAACAGCGCGGCCACCGCCCCGGCTGGCAGCCAGAACCTTGACTTTCTCCTGGATATCCCTCTGGATGTCACCGTGGAACTGGGGCGAACCAGCATGATCATCAACAAGATGCTGCAACTGACGCAAGGATCGGTGGTCGAACTCGACAAAGCGGCAGGCGAACCAGTGGAAATCTTTGTCAACAACAAGCTGCTGGGCAAAGGCGAGGTAATCGTAATCAATGAGCGGTTCGGAGTGCGGATCACCGAAATCATCAGCCAGGCGGACCGGGTCAAAAACATCGCCTGAGCCGTCGCCACAACCGTTGCGGCAAGCTAGATAGTCACCTGTATGACGAAAACAGCGACAATCCCAACCTGGTCGATACCTGTCGGCCAGACTGTGAGCAGAACACTATCATGAAGATCCGGCAATCGTCACCCACCCCAGAACCGTCCTGGAGAAAGGCGCTGATCTCCTCAGGCGCAAGCCTGCTCTATCTGCTATTCTGCCCCTTGCTGCTCCTGGCCGCAGAACAGCCCGGCGGCGAGCTCAGCGCAGGAGCGCTTCCCTCTGCGATCCCCCCCGCTCTCACCGGCAATCAGGAGGCCCTTTCCCTGACCTTTACCATCTTCAAAACCCTTGGCTCACTTAGCCTTGTCATCGGTCTCATGCTCCTCCTGCTGTTCTGGCTCAGGAAAATGGGTCTGGCGCAGGGCTGCTCCAGGCAGGAAGGCCTCATCGCCGTACTCGACAGCCAGATGCTGGCCCCCAAAAAACAGGTGAGCGTCCTGGAGGTGGCCGGGACCTACCTGGTGGTTGGCCTCAGCGAACAACAAATCACCCTGCTGGCCACCCTGGCCCCCAATGACCGACTTAACGACACCGCCCGTTTACGAAAAACTTTCACCCCCCTGCCGACCTCTTTTGCCGCCCTGCTGAACAAGGCTGCCCAGGGTATCTCCGACCTGAAGCTGAAAAAGGAACCCCCTGCCCATGCGGAATAAACCTCTGCCATCCTGGCCTGTTCTCCTCGGCCTGTTCGCAGGATTCATCCTCCTCTGCCCCGGCGAAGGCCACGCCGTGACCCTGCCCACCCTGCAGATCGGGCTGGACGAGGCCAAGAGCCCCAAACAGGTTTCCGTCCTCATCGAGATCCTGCTGCTGTTCACGGTGCTCTCCATGGCCCCGGCCATCCTGCTGATGATGACCTCCTTCACCAGGCTGGTGATCGCCTTTTCTTTTCTCCGGCAAGCCCTCGGCACCCAGCAGGTGCCGCCGACCCAGGTTCTGATCGGCCTGGCCCTCTTCCTCACGGTCTTCATCATGACCCCGGTTTTCAACGTAGTCAACGCCACCGCCATCAAGCCTTACCTGGCCGAGCAGATCAACGCGGAACAGGCCCTGGAGGAGGCGGCAAAACCGGTGCGCGCCTTCATGTTCAAACAGACCAGAGAAAAAGACCTCGAACTCTTCCTCTCCCTGGCCAAGACCCCCAAGCCAAAAAACAGGGAAGAGGTCTCCACCGCCGTACTCATCCCTTCCTTTATAATCAGCGAGCTGAAAACCGCCTTCACCATCGGCTTTGTCCTCTTCCTGCCCTTCCTGATCATTGACATGGTGGTCGCCAGCATCCTGCTCTCCATGGGCATGATGATGCTCCCTCCGGTCATGGTCTCCCTCCCCTTCAAGCTCCTGCTTTTTGTGCTGGTGGACGGCTGGTACCTGATTGTGGGTTCCCTGGTTAAGAGCTTTGTGGTGTAAACAATGACCCCCTCCGAAGCCATCACCCTGACCCAGAATGCGGTAATCCTGACCTTGCTGCTTTCCGCCCCGGTACTGCTGGTGGCCATGGCGGTCGGCCTGCTGATTTCTCTTTTTCAGGCAGTCACCCAGATCCAGGAGATGACCCTGACCTTTGTTCCCAAGATTGTAGCCGTCATGGCAACCCTGCTGTTTCTTTCCTCCTGGATGATCAACAAGCTGGTTGATTACACCCATGAGTTGATCGTGAACCTGCCAAACATCATCCGTTGACTCAAGAGCCTGCCTCCATGCCCGAAGCCGCGCTGCTCAACTGGTCCCTGACCCAACTTCTGTCCATGGTCATTATTCTGATCCGGGTAGCGCCGCTTTTATTTTTCATGCCCGTCATCGGCTCGCCAAATATTCCGGCCCAGGTCAAGATCATGCTGGCCCTGATGATCGCCCTGATCCTGGTGCCGGTGGTGCCGGTTGACATCCGCCTGCTGAACGGCGCGCCCCTCGGCTTTGTCGTGCTTGTCCTCAGCGAGATCCTGCTGGGCGCAACCCTGGCTGTTTTTGCCCGCTGCGTCTTTGCCGCCGCAGAGATTGCCGGGCAAATGGTCGGCATCCAGATGGGCATGGGAGTAGCTGGCGTCATGGATCCCCAGTTCGGCACCCAGGTCTCGCCGGTGGGCATGCTCTGGAATCTCACCACCATCCTGATCTTTTTAAGCATCAACGGCCACCACATGTTTTTTTCCACCCTGGTGGAAAGCTTTACCTGGCTTAAGCCCGGCGCCGCCACCCTGACCAGGGCCACCTTCGAGGGGGTCATGCAGGGGGCTTCCCACATGTTCGTTCTGGCCGTCAAGATCATGGCCCCGGCTGGAGCCGCCCTGTTTTTTACCCACGTGGCCATGGGGATTGTCGCCAAAACCGTGCCCCAGATCCCGATCATGATTGTTGGCCTGCCGCTCACCCTTGGGGTTGGCCTGATTTTTGCCGGGCTGTCCCTGGCCTATCTGCTGCCTTTGATGATCGCAAATTTTGCCATGCTGGCCCGGCTCCTGCCCAGGCTGGCCATGGGCATGGGGGGCTAAATGGCGGACGAATCCTCCGGCCAGGAAAAAAGCGAGGCCCCCACCTCCCGCCGCATTCAGGAGGCGAGGAAGAAGGGGGATGTCGCCAAGAGCATGGAAGTGCCTTCTGCGGCAGTCCTGCTCGCTGGCCTGCTGACCCTGTATTACGCAAGCGATTTCATGCTGGAGCATTTTCTCCTTCTGGTCAGATATTACCTCGGCAACCTGCACAGCATTGCGATAACCCCGAGCAACATGGCCACGCTTACCAGGGAAAGCATGCTCCAGGCCGGAATTCTCGTCACTCCGGTCATGGGGGCCATCTTTATCACGGCCCTGCTCGCCAACTATGCCCAGGTCGGCGTCCTGTTCACCACGGAAAAACTGACGCCCAAGTTCGATAAGATCGACCCGTTTCAGGGTTTTGCCCGCCTCTTCTCCAAGCAGGCCCTGGCCAATGTGGTAAAATCCGTGGGCAAACTGCTCATCATCGGCTATGTCTCCTACAGCGAGATGATAAAGGCGCTGCCCGGCATCCTGCCGCTGATGGATCAGGAGCCCCTGCCCATTCTTGCCTTCATGAGCAAGGTTGCTTTCTGGATCTTCCTGAAATCAGCGTTGATCATCACGGTTCTCGCCGCAGCAGACTATGCCTTCCAGCGCTGGCAGTTCATGGAAAAAATGAAGATGACCAAGCAGGAACTCAAGGACGAGGCCAAACAGACCGAGGGCGACCCCCACGTCAAGGGACGCATCCGGGCCATCCAGATGCAGATGGCCAGACAGCGGATGATGGCCGAGGTGCCCAAGGCCGATGTGGTGATCACCAACCCCACCCATCTGGCCATTGCCCTGCGCTACGACGCGCAGGCCATGGCGGCGCCTCTGGTGCTGGCCAAGGGCGCCGGGCTTATCGCCCAGAAAATCCGGGAAATCGCCGCAGAACACCACATCCCCCTGGTCGAAGACAAGCCCCTGGCCCAGGCCCTGTATAAAAGCGTGGGCCTCAATGAGAGCATCCCGGAAAACCTGTTCCAGGCCGTAGCCGAGGTTCTGGCCTACGTTTACAACATCAAACAGAAGAGGGCCTGAGGGCAATGAATACGGCCACCTTACAGATGCAGCGCGAACCTGACAAGATATTGAAAAAGGGCGGCCATGGCAGATAACCCCGGCGCCGCAACAGGGCTGAAAGCCGTCAACTTCGAGATGTCGGGCCTCTTTGTGGCGCTCGGGGTCGTGGCCATTCTCATGGTCATGATCGTACCGCTGCCGCCCTTTCTGCTCGACATGCTGCTTTCCTTCAACATCACCATCGGCCTGCTCATCCTGCTGATGAGCATGTACAACACCAACGCGCTGGATTTTTCCTCCTTTCCCTCGCTGCTCCTGCTTACCACCCTGTTTCGCCTGGCGCTGAACATCGCCTCGACCAGGATCATCCTTCTGCACGGCCATGAAGGCCCAGGCGCAGTGGGCCACGTCATCCAGTCTTTCGGCGATTTTGTGGTGGGCGGCAATTTCGCCGTGGGCCTGATCATCTTCCTGATCATGGTACTGATCAACTTCATTGTCATCACCAAGGGCTCAGGCCGGATTGCCGAGGTGGCGGCCCGCTTCACCCTGGACGCCATGCCCGGCAAGCAGATGGCCATTGACGCGGATCTCAACGCCGGCCTGATCAACGAGGCAGAGGCAAAACGCCGCCGCTCGGAGGTCAGCCGCCAATCGGAGTTTTACGGAGCCATGGACGGCGCCAGCAAGTTCGTGCGCGGCGAGGCCGTGGCCAGTCTGGTAATCATGGTCATCAATATCATTGGCGGCTTTTTCATCGGCGCCCTCATGCAGAACATGCGGGCGATTCAGGCAGCAGAAACCTACACCCTGCTCACCATCGGCGAGGGGCTGGTCTCCCAGATCCCGGCCCTGGTCATCTCCACCTCCGCAGGTATTATTGTCAGCCGGGCCGCCTCCGATGTGAGCATGGGCAAGGAGTTCATGAAACAATTCGGGCACCAGCCCCAGGCCCTGGCGGTTTCTTCCGGGATCATCATCCTCTTCGGCCTGGTGCCAGGTCTGCCCCATCTCCCCTTTATCGTGCTGGGCATGGCCATGGGCGCCATCTCCCTGATAGCCTTCAATAAAACCGCCGCCGACCAGGAAGAGAAAAAAGTCGCGGCAGAAAAAGAAAAGAAGGCTGCCACCCCGCTGCCCGGCGCCCCGGAAACGGTGGAAAGCCTGTTACCCCTTGATGTGTTGCAGCTTGAAGTGGGTTACGGCCTCATTCCCCTGGTAGACGAGGCCCAGGAAGGCGACCTGCTGGAACGGATCCGGGCCATCCGCCGACAGTTTGCCATGGATATGGGCATGATTATCCCGCCGCTCCATGTGCGCGACAACCTGCAACTCAAACCAGACCAGTATGTCCTGCTCCTCAAGGGGGTTGAGGTAGCCAGGGGTGAGATCATGATGGGCCATCTGCTGGCCATGGACTCCGGCATGGCCAAGCGGAAGATCGAAGGGATTCCCACCATGGAGCCTGCCTTCCAGCTGCCCGCCCTCTGGATCGGCCAGGAAAAGAAAGACGAGGCCCAGGTGGCGGGCTACACCGTGGTTGATCCTTCCACGGTCATCGCCACCCATCTCACCGAGGTGCTGCGCACCCACGCCGATGAACTCCTGGGCCGCCAGGACACCCAGAAGCTCCTGGACAATCTGGCCAAGACCCAGCCCAAGGTGGTGGAAGAGCTGGTGCCAGGCCTGCTGCCCCTGGGCCTGGTACAGAAGGTTCTCCAGAATCTCCTGCGGGAGAGGGTCTCCCTGCGCGACCTGCTGACCATCTGCGAGACCCTGGCCGATTTCGCGCCCCTGGGCAAGGATCCGGACATCCTCACCGAGTATGTGCGCCAGAAGCTCGCCCGTTCCATTATCAGTTCCTTCACCGATGAGCAGGGAGCGCTGAGTGTCCTCACCCTGTCCACCCAAATCGAGGATCTGATCCGCGAATCGCTCCAGAAAAGCGACCAGGGCGTGTTTCTCAATCTGGAACCGAACCTGGCCCAACGCCTGCTTGCCTCGGCAAAGGCCATGGTGGAAAAGGTTTCCCTGGACGGATATCAGCCCATTATCGTCTGCTCCCCGATTATCCGCCGCCATTTCCGGCGGCTCATGGAAAGGTTCATGCCTCAGGTCATGGTTCTTTCCCATAACGAGTTGACTGCGCAGACCCAACTGCAATCCCTGGGGACAATCGAACTCAACCCCAAGAAATAGGAACAACGATGCGAATCAAGCGTTTTGAAGCCTCTGATACTTACAGCGCCATGGCCATGGTCAAGGAAGAACTTGGCGAGGATGCGGTTATTCTTTCAACCCGCAACCTCCCCGGCAAAGGTGGCGCGACCGGAGGCGGAGCAAGGATTGAGGTAGTGGCGGCCATGGAATATGACCCGGAGATTACCCTGCCGCCTGCCCCCCCCCTGAACAAGGAGGCCAGACCGCCAAAGGCGGAAGGATACGGATATCACTCCGTGCGCCACCCCCTGCCTCCTGCCGCGATATCTCAGACAGCAGCAAAACCGGCCCTGCCACCGCCAGACTTTGAGAGCAGGCTTACCGCCGAGCTTTCCACCCGCCTCCTGTCAGCCGACAAGGCCACCAAGATCCATTTTGAAGCCAATGACCTCCGTCTGCGTTTTGCCAATTTCCTGCGGCGTCAATACTGCGCCAAGGAAGAACTTGAAAGTCGCGCCGGCCAGGCCCGAACCTCCGCTGAAGCCGCCCGGCAGAGCAACAGGCCCGACCCGAAACAGGTTGCCCAGTGGCGGGACAAGATCATCGAGCAGTTGCCGATCTCCCCTCTTGCCATTGACCTCAATAAGACGCCCACCGTGGTGGCCCTGATCGGCCCCACCGGAGTGGGCAAAACAACGACCGCCGCGAAAATCGCCGCCTGGTACAGCATCCATGAAGGATTACGGGTAGCGCTCCTCTCCATGGACTGTTACCGGATCGGGGCCACAGACCAGTTGCGGACCTATGCCAGAATCATGCGCCTGCCCTGCGAAATCGCCCTGCGCAAAAAAGATCTGCAGACGGCTCTGCGCCGCCACCAGGACAAGGATCTGATCATCATCGACACCGCAGGCAAGAGCCCTTATGATCCGAACCACATCAGGGAGCTGGGCGAGTGGTTCTCCCTGACCACCGGGATAGAGCCATTCCTTGTCCTCAGCGCCACCTGCAAAAAAGAAGACCTGCAACAGATTATCGCCACCTATGCGCCCTTGGGGATCAAAGGCCTGATCCTCTCCAAGCTCGATGAAACCAGGGCTTACGCCACCCTGTGCCAGATGCTGGCCGGGGCAGCGCTGCCAATCTCCTGCCTGTGTACCGGCCAGAGGGTTCCGGAAGACTTTCTCCTTGCCTCCCGGGAGTTCCTGCAAACCTTGTTCGGACAGGGATGGCAGGCGGCCGCAGGCGAACTTGCCAGCGAAGCCAAAGACAGATGGGCCCAATGAGCAAACCAGGGGGAAGCAGATGAATCAAGCAGAAACACTGGAACGAATTATGACCCACTCGCAATCCCAGGGAAAAAGTAAATCAGCGCCCCGCAACCGCGCCGAAGTCCAGCCCCGGGTTATCTGCGTGACCAGCGGCAAGGGCGGGGTCGGCAAGACGAATGTCGTCACCAACCTTGGCTATGCCCTGGCAAGGGCCGGAAAGAAGACGCTGATCCTTGATGCGGATCTTAATCTGGCCAACGTTGATATTCTGCTGGGTCTGACCCCCCGCTACAACCTGCACCACGTTTTCCTGGGCGAGAAAACCCTGGCTGAAGTTCTGGTGCAGGGGCCAGCCGGCCTGCTCATCCTGCCAGCCAGCTCCGGCATCATGGAACTGGCGGAACTCACCGAACAGCAACGCCTGTATTTCCTGGCGGAAATGTCCGCCCTGGCTCAGGAGATCGAGATCATGCTGATCGACACGGCAGCAGGCATCAACAGCAATGTGATCTACTTCAATCTGGCCGCACGGGAACGCATCGTCGTCCTGACCCCGGAACCAACCTCCCTGACCGATGCCTACGCGCTGATCAAGGTTCTCTCCACCAGGCATGACGTGAAAAGGTTCCGCATCCTGATCAATCTTGCCCGTTCCGAGAAAGAGGCCCTGGCCGTTTTCCGCAAGCTGAGCATTGTGGCCGATCGGTTCCTTGACTCGCTTTCTCTGGATTATCTTGGCTATATCCCCTATGATAGCAAACTGCCCACTGCGGTTCGCGAACAGCGACTGGTGTCGGATATCTTCCCGGATGCCCCATCCAGCAAGATGTTCAACAAACTGGCCGAAAATATTTTTCAGGAAGATCCCGAAATGAAAGCAGATGGGAATATAAAATTTTTCTGGCAGGGGCTGGTTGATCTGTAATATGCTTTTTCATCCTACAGACTATCAATCTCCCTGGCCCCTGCGGGACAGCCGGAAATTCTACCCCCCTGGCAAACGGTTACTATGAGCAAACAGCCATCCCCTAAGTTCAAGGACTATACGAATACCTTTTTCAGCCAGGCAGAACCGCTCAGTGCCGAAAAACGCAACGAGCTGATTCTGACCTATACCCCGCTGATCAAGTATATCGCGGCGCGTCTGGCGGCGCGCCTCCCCGCCCAGGTATCACTGGATGACCTCATCAGCTGCGGAATCATCGGCCTCATTGACGCCATCAATAAATTTGATCTCTCCAAAAATGTCCAGTTCAAAACCTATGCCGAATTCCGGATCAAGGGGGCGATGCTGGACGAACTTCGCGCCCTGGACTGGGTACCGCGTTCCGTCCGGCGAAAAACCACTGACCTCGAAAAAGCCTACGCCGACATCGAAAAACAGACAGGCAGACCAGCCACGGACGAGGAAGCAGCCAGGGCCATGGGCCTTGCCCTTGATGATTTCTACAAACTGCTTGATGAAACCAAATCCGTCACCTTCATGGATATCGAGTTTCTCCGGCAGAAATCAACGGAGGCAAACGATCCCACCCTGGCCGAGACCTTTGCCATGGACGATCGCGACCCATTCACCGCTATCAACCTGTCTCAGGTCAGGAAGCTCATCGCCAGCGCCATCTCCGCGCTGCCGGACAAGGAAAAAATAGTCGTCTCCCTCTATTATCAGGAAGAACTGACGATGAAGGAGATCGGCGAGATACTGGGCTATACGGAGTCCCGCATTTCCCAGATGCACAGCAAGGCCATGCTCCGCCTCCGCGCCAGGCTGCACAAGACCCTGGAGGATTGATCCGGATTGGATAATCAACCAGTCTTTTTTTATTTCCAAAACCAATTGTTACAGTTACAGTAATTTTTCAGATTGTTCAGGCGGAAGGCTGTTAGTTGAAAAGATGCGGTTGCTTCTCCACCTCCATGCACATACCCAGACCAATCTTACCATAATGCTGTCAGGGGAAAAATATGGCTGCTGATCCTAATATGAAAATTCTCGTGGTTGACGATTTTGCCACCATGCGGCGCATAATAAGAAACATCCTCACCCAGCTTGGCTTCAAGAATATCATTGAGGCGGACGACGGCACCACCGCCCTGAACGTCCTCAAATCTGAAAAAATAGGGCTTATCATCTCAGACTGGAACATGCCCAAGATGACCGGCCTGGATCTGCTGAAAGCGGTGCGAACTGACCAGAGCATAGCCAGCACGCCTTTCATCATGGTGACCGCAGAAGCACAGCAGGACAATATTATTCTGGCGGTCAAGGCCAAGGTCAGCCAGTATATTGTCAAACCATTCACCGCCGAAACCCTGGCTGAAAAACTAAACAAAATCTTCTGATATAAAACATGGCTGACCTCCCCCCCCAGTCTGTTAATCAACCAGCCAACCAGGAATCCACTGGCCACGAAGAAACAACCTGGGGTGAAGACTGGGAATCAGCCTTCCAGTCCGAGGATGAGGTATTTTTCTCCGATGAAAAAGAGGAGGATTTTTTTCTCGAGGAGAACGAACCCCAAGCCAGTAGTGAACTTGCGGCCCAGGATTTTAATTCCTCCCCGGGAAAGACCCTTTCCGGCCTGCCGGGTCAAAGCGTCGCTTCCGGCATCCTCCCGGCAAAAGCCCTCCTCAGCGTCGAGGCCTTGGCCGCTCTTCTTCTCTTCAGCAAGACAGCGGCGCAAAAACAGTTCACCCGCCTCCAGTCTTTTCCCATTTTTGTCCGCATCCCCCTCTATGCCCTCCCTGTTATCCTGGTCGGCATTCTATTCGCATTGAGTGGCCCTCCCCAAACTACCCCGGCCATTCCCCAGACAGACAGCTTACCTCAGGCACAACAGCCCGAGTCCATCACCGTTCCCCCGAACAAGACCTCAAGCGCAACCGACTTGCCGCATCCTGACCAAGCCAGCCAGCTTCATCCCGGAAAAGTCAGAAAAAAATGGGCCTTCCCCGCTTTCCTTATTCCGGTAAACAACCCGACCACTGATCAGCCTCTAACCTTTGTTCTCGTTGATCTCACCCTGGTTGCCTCCTTGGATGACCAGGAAGACCCTCCTGCCGAAAAAAAGATCTTTGTGCGCGACATCATCTATCAATTCTTCCAAAACAAGCCTATCGAAGATTTGCGCCGCTTCTCCCTGGCTCGTGGCGAAATGAACAAGGAACTGCGCGCCTGGCTAAAAAAACAATGGCCTGACGCCCCCATAGAAGCAATCATCTTCAACCAGTACCATCTCTCGTGAACCTTCCCCCAAAGAAACAGAAACAGGACAAATTTGTAGCTAATATAAAAAATCTCAACTTTTTTGTTGTTTTTTCCTCTCAACCCCAGGCTGACACAAAGACAATAACTACACAAACACAGCATGTTACGCAAACAACCAACCTCTGGCACGACATTTGCTTTTATCCTCGCTCAGCATGCATAGCTACTCCACTAACAAATGAACAACTTTAACCAATGAGTACAGAGAGAGGATACTTTTATGGACACAGGTGATACCGCATTCATGCTGATTGCCACCGCCATGGTCATGCTGATGACCCCTGGCCTGGCCCTTTTTTATGGCGGCATGGTTCGCTCAAAGAATGTTTTAAGCACAGTTCTGCAAAGTTTTGTCTGCCTTGGGGTTGTCTCGATCATCTGGGTGATCTATGGCTATTCCCTGGCCTTTGGCCCTGACGTGGGGGGACTGATCGGCAATCTTGACTGGGCCGGCCTCGCAGGAGTCGGCCTTGAACCCGGCAAGTACTCCGCCACCATCCCCCACCTGCTGTTCTGCGCCTTTCAGCTGATGTTCGCCGTCATTACCCCGGCCCTGATCACCGGCACCTTTGCCGAACGGGTCAAATTCCCGGCCTTTCTCCTGTTCACCGCCCTCTGGAGTACCCTGGTCTATCTGCCAGTCTGCCACTGGGTCTGGGGCGGAGGCTGGATCAGCGGCCACGGCGGCCTTGATTTCGCAGGCGGCACCGTCATCCATATCAACTCCGGCGCGGCAGCCCTGGTCGCCGCCTTGATGTTCGGCAAACGCAAGGGTTGGGGCAAGGAATCCTTTCATCCGCACAATCTGACCATGACCATGCTCGGCGCCGGCATCCTCTGGTTCGGCTGGTTTGGCTTCAATGCGGGCAGCGCTCTGGCGGCAAACGGCGTGGCGGTCAACGCCTTCTTCACCACCCAGGTCGCCACCGGCGCAGCCCTGCTTTCCTGGCTGATCGCGGAATGGCTGGTGCAGGGCAAGCCCACCACCCTGGGCGCCGCTTCCGGCGCTATCGCCGGCCTGGTCGCCATCACCCCCGGAGCCGGTTTTGTCGGCCCCACCTCGGCGGTAATTATTGGCCTGGTGGCTGGAGCCCTTTGCTACTTCGCGATTCTCGCTAAAAGCCGCCTCGGTTACGATGATGCCCTTGACGTGGTTGGGGTGCATGGCGTGGGCGGTCTCTGGGGTGCGCTGGCAACCGGCCTGTTCGCCACCACCGCAGTCAATGCCGCAGGCAAGGACGGCCTCTTTTTCGGCAATCCGCAGCTCCTGGGAATTCAGGCCATGGATGCCTTTACCACCATTGCCTACTCAGTTGTGGTAACATTCATCATCCTCAAGGTTGTTGACCTGGTGATCGGCCTTAGGGTAAGCGAGGAGGAAGAGGTACAGGGGCTGGATCTGACCCAGCACAGCGAAATAGGATATTCACTCTAAACAGGGGCAGCGCTCCGGGGCCAGGGCCACATCCATCCTGCCCCGCCGCTGCACACTGCCACCGCGAAGAAAAGGAGAGTCGCATGAAGAAGATCGAAGCAATCATCAAACCGTTCAAGCTGGACGAAGTCAAGGATGCCTTGAACGACATGGGCATCAAGGGCATGACCATCTCTGAAGTCAAGGGCTACGGACGCCAGAAGGGTCATAAGGAAATTTATCGCGGCGCGGAATACATCGTCGATTTTATCCCCAAGGTCAAGATCGAGATCATTGTCGAGGCCGCCATGGTGGAGGCCGTAGTCAACCGGATCAGGGAAACCGCCAACACCGGCAAGATCGGGGACGGCAAGATCTTCGTCCTGCCGGTGGAAGAGGTTATCCGCGTCCGCACTGGAGAAACCGGAAAAGAGGCCATCTAGGGCGTCACATCCGGCATAAGGAGCCGTAATGAAATGAATAAAAAAACTACAGCTTATTTCTTAACGGCTCCTAAATGGTAGATGTTGAACTGAGGGCAAAGCGGGACGCCCTGGAATATCTCTGGCGTCAGGGGTTGAGCGGCCAGACCCTGCTCCACAGGCACTCGCAGCTCATCGACGACTATCTTGTCTCCTGCTTTAGCAACTGCCCGGAGGCAGGCGAGGGGATCAGCCTTGTCGCCCTTGGCGGTTATGGCCGCAAAGAGCTGTTCCCCTATTCGGATATCGATCTCCTCCTGCTCCACACCCCCGAGGCAGAAAATCGCCTCGGGGCCGTGAGCCAGGCCCTGTTCTATCCCTTATGGGATGCGGGACTGGAGGTAGGTCACGGGGTGAGAACCCCGGATGCCTGCCTGGCTGACGCCAGGCAGGATTTCTTTTTTCAGGTGGCCTTGCTGGATGCGCGCCATCTGGCAGGCTCGCCACAGCTTTTCACCACAATGCACCAGGCCTTTCACCGGGAATTAATCGCAGGACACCGACGGGATTTTTTGCAGAACATGATGCAGCACCGCAATGAACGCCATCAACGATACGGCAGGCACAGCTATCAGCTGGAACCGCACATCAAGGAGAGTCGCGGCGGCTTCCGCGATATCCAGGCCATGCTCTGGGTGAGCCATGCCCTCTTCGGCTTGCAGGAGATGGATAATATCGAAGAAGCTGGACTGATCTCGATCCAGGAAAAAGAAACCTTTATTCAGGCCAGGGATTTTCTGATCAAGATCCGCAATCGGCTCCATTACCTCAGCGGCCGAAAAAATGATCAGCTGTTCTTCGAATATCAGGAGGAGATGGCAAAGGCCTTCAGATATTCAGACACTCAGGGCACCCTGGGGGTTGAACGTTTCATGCAGGATATCTACCGGCATCTGCAAACCATCGCTACCACCACCGACCTGTTTTTTGCCCATGTCGACGAAACCCTGGGTTCCCCGCGCGCCAACCAGATCGAACAAACCCTCGAACCAGGGATCACGGTGCGCCAGGAGCGAATCCACCTCACCGACCAGGCGCTGATCGAAAAACGCCCCCACCTGCTGATGCGCCTCTTTGCCCAGGCAGGGAAAACCGGGCTTGAGATCCATCATCGCAGCAGAAAAACCGTTACCGCCAATCTGCACCTGGTAGACGACAGATTGCGCCACTCAAAACGCATGGCCAAGGCCTTTCTCGATATTCTGGAAAACGCAAAAGATGTGCTGGCCGTCCTTTCCGTCATGCTGGACACCGGACTGCTGACCGCCTATCTCCCGGAATTTACGCCGATTCATGCCCTGGCCCAGCACGATGTCTACCATGTCTTCACGGTTGACCGGCACCTCCTGCAGACTGTAGCAGAGCTGAAAAAACTCTCCTTAAGCAAAACCCCCTTCGCAGGCGTCGAATCCCCCCATGTCCTCGCCCTGGCCGCGCTCCTGCACGACATCGGCAAGGGCCACCACGAAGAACACGCCAGGCGCGGCGGCGAACTTGCCGCTGGCATTGCCAGACGCCTTGGCCTGACCGAAGCGGAGACCTCCTGCCTCAGCTTTCTCGTGGAAAAACACCTCTTTCTCTCCGTGACTGCCCTGCGCCGCGACCTTGAGGATGAGGCCTTTCTCCGCCAATGCGCCGAACAGATTCAAAGCCCCGAGCGCCTGGCCATGCTCTATCTGCTCTCTATCGCCGATGCCAAGGCCACTGGCCCCACGGCCTGGAGCGAATGGAAGGGCGCCCTCCTCCTGGAGATCTCCCTTAAAATCGCCCACCTGCTGGAACGCCAGGATCTGGTTCTTCCCGACAAAAGTCAGGGCGCCGGCTGGATGCTCGAACAGGTTCGCGCCCTGCTGGGAAAAGAAACCCCGGTCGATTACGGAATCCTGCCAGAGGAATATTTGTTGAGCTTTCCTCCAGCAGAGGTGGCGCACCACCTCAAACTGCGCCTTGGCCTGAAAAACGAAAACCAGGCCATCATCGAGGCCGCCGATCATCCCCTGTTCTGGTCGGTTCTGATAATAACCCACGACTCCACCGGCCTGCTGGCCAAGATCTGCGGCACCCTGGCCCTGCATGGCCTGAATGTGGTGCGCGCCCAGATCTTCACCTGGGAAGACGGCACGGTGGTAGATGAGCTCAATGTCCGCCCCGCAGCGGAACAGACCTACGCGGAGCAGGACTGGCGCGCCCTGGGCGAGGATCTCAATCTGGCCCTGAAAAACCGGCTCGGCCTCAGCCACCGCCTGGTCGATAAATTCCGCACCGCCTTGCGCACTCCCAGTCAAAAAAACGTGCAGACAGCCCCACGGGTTGTTATAGACAATAAGTCCTCGGAACAGTATACGATCATCGAAGTTTTCGCCCATGACCGGCCAGGACTGCTCTATGAAATCACCCGAACCCTGGCCGACTTTGAAATCAACATCCACCGGGCCAGAATCAGCTCGGACGGCGATCAGGTGGTGGATGTTTTTTATACCCTGGACGGCTTTGCCACCAAGATCAACAGCCCAACTTTTCAGGAAGAGATATCAAACGCCCTGCTCCATATCGCGGAAAGCGAGACCGGAACAGGCGCGAAACTGCAATGGTAACAACGCCCGCCCACCAGCGGCTGGCTTTAACTAATACCCATCCCCTTTTGCCTCGGGCGTGGGAAATTTTCAACCTTAGGCACTCAAAAAATAAGGAGAAACACAATGAGTGACAATTGCACCTGCGGTTGTGGCAACGACTACGACCAGACCCTGATGACCGTGCCCGAGTTGTTCGGCAGCAACGTGTTCAACGCCAGAACCATGAAGGAACGGCTGCCCAAGGAGACCTACAAGGCCTTGCGGAAAACCATCGATACCGGCTCAACCCTGCCGCCGGATGTCGCCTCGGTAGTGGCCAACGCCATGAAAGACTGGGCCATCGAAAAGGGCGCCAGCCATTACACCCACTGGTTCCAGCCCCTTACCGGCGCCACCGCCGAAAAGCACGACTCCTTCATCGCTCCCACCGACGATGGCGGGGTAATCATGGAGTTCTCCGGCAAACAGCTGATCCAGGGCGAACCGGACGCCTCTTCCTTTCCCAGCGGCGGCCTGCGGGTCACCTTTGAGGCCCGCGGCTACACCGCCTGGGACTGCACCTCTCCCGCCTTTCTCAAGGAAGACGAATCAGGCGATGTGACCCTCTGCATCCCCACCGCCTTCTGCTCTTACACGGGCGAGGCCCTGGACAAGAAAACCCCCCTGCTCCGCTCGATGAACGTCGTTTCCAAGCAGGCCCTGCGGGTACTCAAGGCCATGGGCAACACCACCTCCAGCACCGTGGTCTCCACGGTGGGCGCGGAGCAGGAATACTTCCTGGTAGAAAAAGAGTTCTACCTGCAACGCCTCGACCTGATGACCTGCGGTCGCAGCCTGTTCGGCGCCCCGGCCCCCAAGGGCCAGGAGCTGGAAGACCAGTACTTTGGCGCGATCAAGGATCGGGTCTCCGCCTACATGAAGGATCTGGACATCGAGCTGTGGAAGATGGGCATCACCTCCAAGACCAAGCACAACGAGGTTGCCCCGGCCCAGTTCGAGATGGCCCCGGTTTTCACCACCACCAACATGGCCACCGACCACAACCAGCTGGTCATGGAAACCATGCAGAAGGTGGCCCTGCGCCACGGCATGGTCTGCCTGCTGCACGAAAAACCCTACGCCGGGATCAACGGCTCCGGCAAGCACAACAACTGGTCGCTCTCCAACGATGACGGCATCAACCTGTTGGATCCGGGCCAGACACCCGAGGACAACGCCGTATTCCTGGTCTTCCTCTCCGCCCTGATCAAGGCGGTTGACACCCATGCCGACATCATGCGCGCCACCTGCGGCAGCTCCGGCAACGATCATCGCCTGGGCGCCAACGAGGCCCCGCCGGCGATCATCTCCATCTTCCTGGGTCAGGAGCTCTCCGATGTGCTGGAAAAACTGGCCAAGGGCGAGAAGATCTGCAAGAAGGGCGGCTGCGACACCCTGAAGATCGGGGTTGACTCCCTGCCCGAGCTGCCCAAGGACAACACCGACCGTAACCGGACCTCACCCTTTGCCTTCACCGGCAACAAGTTCGAGTTCCGCATGGTTGGCTCCTCCCAGTCCATCTCCGGCCCCAACGTAGCGCTCAACACCATTGCCGCCGAGGCCCTGGAAGAGATCGCCGTCCGTCTGGAAAAGGCCAAGGACGTAAACAAGGAGATTCTCGCCATCCTCAAGGAAACCATGACCAAGCATGGCCGGATCGTCTTCAACGGCAACAACTATTCCGCCGAGTGGGCCAAGGAGGCCGAGAAGCGCGGCCTGCCCAACGTCCGCAACACCGTGGACGCGCTCAAGGCCTTTGTCACCCCCAAGGCGATCAAACTCTTCGGCAAGTACAACGTACTTTCCAAGGAGGAACTGCACTCCCGCTACGACATCTATGTGGAGCAGTATGCCAAGCACATCAACATCGAGGCCCTGACCTCCATCCAGATGAGCAAACGCCAGTTCATCCCGGCGGCCATCCGCTTTGTCGGCGAGCTTGGCGCCTCTCTGGCCGCAGCCGGAAAATACGGCTCGGTGCAGAAAGGGCTGCTGGAGGAGGTCGGCAAACGCCTTGAGGCGGCAGGCAAGAAGCTAGCCAAGCTGGAGACGGAAACCAATAAGGCCCAGGCCATCGACAAGGTGGACAAACAGGCCGCAGCCTACCGCGACAAGGTCTTCCCCGCCATGACCGCTCTGCGCGAAGATATTGATGCGCTAGAAGCGATCATCCCGGATGATCTCTGGCCAGTGCCGACCTACAGCGATCTGCTGTTTAATCTCTAACCGTGCGACGGCAGGGCAACGGGGCTTGCCCCATTCCCTGCCGAGGCAGGGTGCTTTAATAAAAAAAGGAGGGAGTCAACTGACTCCCTCCTTTTTTTACTTGAACTCCCACTCACGAGCAAACCGTCATTCGTGATAATCCATGGCCTTGTAGCCATGATTCTTGACCAGTTCATCCCGCTCGGCAGACTTGAGATCTTCACGCACCATTTCGGCGACGAGTTCCTCAAAGGTGATCCTGGGCGTCCAGCCTAGTTTTTCTTTGGCCTTGGCCGGATCACCCAGCAGGGTTTCGACTTCGGTGGGACGAAAATAGCGCGGATCCACCGCCACAATGGGGAGGGGCTCCTGACCTTTATTTCCACTTGCAAGGGAATGCCTGTTGTCCCAGTAGCCTTTTTCAGCCACCCCCTCACCTTGCCAACGGATATTCATGCCCAGTTCTGTGGCGGCGGCGTTGACAAAATCGCGGACACTGTATTGCCTGCCGGTAGCAATAACAAAATCTTCGGGCAGCTCCTGCTGAAGCATGAGCCACTGCATTTCCACATAGTCGCGGGCGTGGCCCCAGTCGCGCAGGGCGTTGAGATTGCCCAGATAGAGGCAGTCCTGCAGGCCGAGCTTGATGCGGGCCAGAGCGCGGGTGATCTTGCGGGTGACAAAGGTTTCCCCGCGCACCGGCGATTCATGATTGAAGAGGATCCCGTTGCAGGCGTAAATGCCGTAGGCCTCCCGATAGTTGACCGTGATCCAGTAGGCGTAGAGCTTGGCCACGGCATAGGGGCTGCGCGGATAAAAAGGGGTGGTTTCCTTCTGAGGGATCTCCTGAACCTTGCCGAAAAGTTCGGAGGTGGAGGCCTGATAAAACCGGGTTTTCTTTTCCAGGCCAAGGGTGCGGATGGCTTCCAGGATACGCAGGCTGCCAAGGGCATCGGAGTTGGCGGTGTATTCAGGCTCCTCGAAACTGACCGCCACATGGGACTGGGCCGCGAGATTGTAGATTTCATCCGGCTGGGCCTGCTGGATGATGCGGATAAGGGAGGACGAGTCGGTCAAGTCGCCGTGGTGCAGAAAGAAGCGCACATTCTTTTCATGGCGATCCTGGTACAGGTGGTCAATGCGGTCGGTGTTGAACAGGCTGCTGCGCCGCTTGATGCCGTGGACGATATAGCCTTTTTCAAGCAACAATTCGGCGAGGTAGGCGCCGTCCTGACCGGTGATGCCGGTGATGAGGGCAACTTTTTGCATGGGTCTGGTCTCTCGGGTTAGCTGCGTTGATTAAGATTGCTGAGGTAGTCGGCATAGGCCTGTTCAATCCCTTGGCGCAGCGGCGTTGTCGCTTGCCAGCCCAGCTGCTTCAACCGCGACACGTCCAGCAGCTTGCGCAGGGTGCCGTCTGGCTTACTGCTGTCAAAAACGATCTCTCCGGAAAAGCCAACCACCTCCATAACGGTCTGAGCCAGCTCGCGGATAGTGACATCGGTACCGACGCCGATATTGTAGAGCCCCTCCCCTACCCCCTTTTCCATTAAAAAAACACAGGCGTCAGCCAGATCATCAACGTACAGGAATTCGCGTCTGGGCCTGCCGCTGCCCCAGACAACGAGTTCCCGGTCGCCACCCTGTCTGGCTTCATGGGCCTTGCGGATCAAGGCCGGCAAAACGTGGCTGGTGGCCAGGTCATAATTGTCATTGGGGCCATAGAGGTTGGTGGGCATGATACTGAAAAAGCGGCTGTCGTACTGGCTGTTATAGGACTCACAGAGCTTGATCCCGGCGATCTTGGCAATGGCGTAGGGTTCGTTGGTCTGCTCCAAAGGGCCGGTGAGGAGATATTCTTCCCTGATCGGCTGCGGACAGTCGCGGGGATAGATGCAGCTGGAACCGAGAAAACAGAGATTCCTGACCCCGGCCAGGTAGGCGCCATGGATGATGTTGGCCTGAATGATGAGATTTTCGTAGATAAACCGGCCACGGCTGGTGTTGTTGGCAAGGATACCGCCAACCCTGGCTGCGGCGAGAAAGATGTACTCCGGTTTCTCGGCCCGCAGAAAATTGAAGACGGCATGCTGATCAAGCAGGTCGAGTTCCTGCCGGGTACGAACGAGCAGGTTGCCATAATCCGCCTGTTGCAGGCGGCGGATGATCGCCGAGCCCACCATGCCGCGATGCCCGGCGATGTATATTTTAGCGGTTTTAGCAAGCATCCAGACTTCCCTTCAACTCCTTTGCGCTGACCACAACAGCCCAGTGAACACTTAAAAGGGTATAAGTTTCGTTTGAGCAGGCAAGCTGCTCAACTCAGCTTTATCAGGAAAGAATGGCGGAGAGGGTGGGATTCGAACCCACGGACCTGGTCTCCCAGGTCAAGCGATTTCGAGTCGCTCCCGTTCGGCCGCTCTGGCACCTCTCCGTTGCAAACACCCTGTCGCGACTGAAGCCGCCCCTACCAATCAACCCTCAACCCTCAACCCTCAACTTTCAACTTTCAACTTTTAATTTTTAACTTTTAACTTTCAACTTTTCATTCCCCACCCCGTCCTTCTCTCCCGGAAAAAATCCCGCAACAGGGCAGCGCTTTCCGCCGCGAGCAGGCCGCCTTCCACAGCCAGCAGATGATTAAGCCGTGGATCCTGCCCGACCTGAAAAAGGGAGACAACCCCGCCGGCCTTGGGATCGATAGCCCCGTAAACCAAACGGCTCACCCGAGCGTGAACCAAGGCGCCCGCGCACATCACACAGGGCTCAAGGGTAACATAGAGGGTGGTGCGGGGCAACCGGTAATTACCCCGCAACCGGCCCGCCTCGCGCAACACCAGCATTTCCGCATGCGCTCCGGGATCGCACAGCTCGATGGTGCGGTTGCCGTTTTGGGCCAGGATCTGTCCAGCCTCGTCTACCAGCGCCGCGCCGATGGGCACCTCGCCCCGCGCCGCCGCAAGCCGGGCCTCGGCAAGGGCAACGGCCATATACTGCTCTGGGGATTCCCTCGGTAAAAGAGCAGACACCTCAGGCGCTTTCAGCTTTACGCCTGAGGCGGTTGGCATAGTTGGCCGCCTCCCAGCCAGCCACGCAGCCTTCCCCCACCGCCTTGGCCATCTGCCAGGGCGGCCCGGCAATATCGCCCGCCGCGTAAATACCGGGAATGTTGGTTTCCTGCTGCTTGTTAGTCGCGATAAAGGAGAAGGTTTCCAGATCAAGCATCACGCCGATGCTGGTGGCAAGCTCCATGGCCCCCTTGGCCCCGAGTTCGACAAAGACCCCATCCACCGCGAGGGTCTCGCCGTTGTCCAGAACCAGGCCGCTCACCGCCTTTTCTCCAGCAATCTCCCTGACCCAGACGCCCTGATGCACCACCACGGAGCTGGCGGCCAACTTTTCACCAAGCTCCCTGGTGACCGCCATATCCTTGCAAAGCAGATGAACCTCGGCGGCATACCTGGTAAGGGTCAGGGCACCGTCCACTGCGGCGGATTCGTTGCCCACCACCGCCACCCTGGCATTACGATAAAAATTGGCGTCACAATCCACACAGTAGCTGACCCCACGGCCCAGCAGCTCCTTCTCGCCCGGCACCTTGAGTTTTTTACGCGAGGTGCCGGTGGCGAGGATCAGGGTTCTGGCCGTAATCTGCCGCCCGCTTTCCACCTTAACCGTGAACAGCTCCCCTTCCTGACCAAGATGCAGGACATCCTCCGGCCACACCTTTGCGCCAAAACGGGCGGCCTGGGCCAGAGCGACCCGTAGCAACTCCGCCCCGGCTGTCACCCCGTCGACACAGAGATAATTCTCGACATGGGCCTGAGAAATACTGCTGTTCTCCACCCGCCCGAGAACCAGCACCGAGGCCTTTTTCCGGACTGCATGCACAGCGGCCTGCAACCCTGCCGGGCCAGCGCCGATAATCACCACGTCGGTTATCTGTTCAACCATTTCCTGTCCCCCTTTTTTTTAAAAACATTCCCAAGGCAGTGCACATTATATAGCGATTTTTTCCAGGGAAGGCCATCCATTTCCGCAGCTGAATACGACATGGACAGGAAAACGAAATCTGTGTAAAATTCTTCATACCCAAAGGGCATAAGTTTCGTTTGAGCAGGCAAGCTGCTCAACTCAGCTTTGCACCCAGAGGGTATAAGTTTCGTTTGAGCAGGCAAGCTGCTCAACTCAGCTTTAGTTCCCCTCGGTTTCTCCTTTTTTCACGACAACAGAAAAATGCGCTACATAGCAGACCTCCACCTCCACTCCCCTTTCTCCCGGGCGACCAGCAAGGTCGGCACCCTGCAGGGCCTTGCCGCCTGGGCCAGGGTCAAGGGCATTCACCTGCTCGGCAGCGGCGACTTCACCCATCCCGGCTGGTTCAGTCAGCTCAAGGAACAGCTCGTCCCTGCCGAACCAGGATTTTTCAGACTCAAAAATGAGGCGATCCCCCCGGCCCTGCCGCAGGTTACGCCGGAAGCTCTTCCCAGCCGCTTCCTGCTCAGCGCCGAGATCAGCAGTATCTACAAACGCCACGGTGCGGTGCACAAGGTTCACAATCTGCTCTACGTCCCCGATTTCGCCTCGGCGGAGCGGATAAACCGCGTCCTGGCCGGCCTCGGCAACCTCGAGTCCGATGGTCGCCCCATCCTGGGCCTTGACTCCCGCGATCTGCTTGAAATCCTGCTGGAAAAAGCGCCGGAGGGGTTTCTGGTTCCGGCCCACATCTGGACGCCGTGGTTCTCCCTGTTCGGCTCCCGCTCCGGCTTTAACACCATTGAGGAATGTTACGGCGATCTCAGCCCGCACGTCTTCGCCCTGGAAACCGGCCTCTCCTCTGACCCGGCCATGAATCGGCTCATCCCGGCCCTGGATCGCTTTGCCCTGATCTCCAATTCCGATTGCCACTCTCCTGGCAAGCTGGGCCGGGAGGCCAATATCTTCAACACCGGTTTCAGCTTCTTCGCTCTGCGGCAAGCCCTGAAAAATCCCCTGACCGACGCCTTTGCCGCCACGATAGAATTCTACCCGGAAGAAGGGAAATATCATGCCGATGGCCACCGGAACTGCCAGGTCTGCCTTGAGCCCGCCGAAACCAGAAAGATCGGGGCCATCTGCCCGGTCTGCGGCAAGCCCCTCACCGTGGGGGTCCTGCACCGGATCATGGAACTGGCCGAACGGACTGAGCCGTACTACCCGCCCGGCTCGCCCGCAGTACACAGCCTTATCCCTCTGCCCGAGGTCTTAAGCGAGATTCTCGGCGCCGGCCCTGCCAGCAAGGGGGTGATGGCCCTGTACGCAAAAGTCATTGCCCGCTTCGGTTCGGAGTTCAATCTGCTGCTCAACACGCCGGTGGAGGAAATCAACCAGATGTCGCCGGTGCTGGGCGAGGCGATCACCCGCCTCCGCACGGGCAGGGTCATCCGCATCCCTGGCTACGATGGTGAATTCGGGATGATCCAGGTCTTTGCCGAAAATGAACGGCGAGAGCTGGCAAACCAGATCCGCCTGTTTACCGGGAAAAAAGCCCAGCAATCCGCTAACTCTTGAAACAACTTGCCCCAGACAGGATCTCCATGGAAAACCAGGACAGACCAGCGCCCAGAACCATCCGGATCGGCGCGGCCAATATCGGGCTGATTGGCCTTGACCAGGCCATAAACAAGGCCCTGAGCGAAAAGATGCCGGAAGAATCGGCGGTAGATTTTCTTTTTACCGCCGTTGCCAGGGGAAATTATGTTCCCGTAAACGCGGAGCCGATCTACCGCGAGGCCTTGCGCGGCGAATACCGCCGACGCCAGGGGATACCTGGGGCCGAGCCGGAGAGGCTCACCATCCGGGTGTTGGGCTCCGGCTGTGTGACCTGCAACAAACTCAGCACCATGCTCTTTGCAGCCCTGCAGAAATCCGCTCTGGCCGCAGACATGGAATCGGTACACGATCCTGATGAGATCTGGCGCTTCGGGGTAACAAAAACCCCAGCCCTGATCATCAACGGCACGGTGAAATGCGCCGGGCGCATGCCATCCCCTGCTGAGGTCGAGGAGTGGGTGGGGGAAGAGATTGGAAAGTGAAAAATGAAGAATGAAAAAAGGAAAGTTGAGGGTTGAGAAAACACCCTCGACTTTCAACTTTTTTTATTTCACCCCGTAAATTCTGTATACTATGAGCTAAGAGTCGATACGGTTGTTACTAGGACAGGCAACCCTTGGTAAAGGGCTACAAATCCCCTGCGACAACCAAACATCCACGGAGGTTTCCCATGAAAATGATCGACATCAAGGCAAAGGCGAAAGAGCTTGGCCTCAAAGCAGGCAAGATGAAAAAAGAGGAGCTTGTGCGCGCCATCCAGGAAAAAGAAGGCAACTTCCCCTGTTTCGGCTCGGCGCTGGAACATTGCAGTCAGGAGGACTGCTCCTGGCGAGAGGATTGCCTGTTCGTGTAACCTCTCCCCGGCTGGCCTCCACATTCGGCCACCAGTAGCAACACCTCCCGATCATAAAGCGGCCGGCCCAAGTCCCGGCACTGCCCCCGGAAGGCCTCGGCCAGTCGGCCCAGTTGCGCCTCTTGACAGTGCAGGCCCAACTGCCGCAAACGCTCGACCACGCCCTGCCTGCCGACCTTGGCCCCATAAGACAATTGTCGCCGCGCCCCTACCAGGATCGGTTCATAGGGCTCATAGGTCTGAGGATCTTTGACGAGCCCGGCAAGGTGCAGGCCGGTTTCGCAGGCAAAGATCCCCGCACCGATTACCGGCTGATGAGCCTCTATCTTCCGCCCCGAGCAATCGGCGGCCAACCGGGCCAGACTTTTAAACAGGGTGGTTTCATAAGACCTGCCGCCTTGCAGGGCCAAATAACCTGCCACCTCTTCCAACCGGCTGTTTCCAGCCCGCTCGCCCAGGCCCAGCACGGTGACATCGGCCCAATGAGCTCCAGCCTCCAGGGCGGCAAGGGCATTGGCTGTGGCCATGCCGAAATCATTGTGCATGTGCACCCCGATCTCCCCCGCAAAATTACGGCGCAGCTCACTGACCAGAGCGACCATGGCGCCGGGGGTGGCCACTCCCACCGTGTCGGCGATCCGGATGCGATCCACCCCGCTTGCCCCGGCAACAGTGACGATCTCACGCAAAAATTCCGGGTCAGCCCTGGTCGCATCCTCCAGACCAAGAGAAAGATAGGGCACCGCCGCCCGCACCCGGGCAATCGCCCTGGCCACCATCTCCACCACCGCTGCCCGCCCCAGATTCAACTTGATGGCGATATGCCGATCAGAAACCGGAACGGACAAAGAAAGCACCTCCGGAGCCAGGCGCAGGGCGCAGGCAATATCCTCTTCCCGGCAGCGGCACCAGAGGGCCAGACGACTCAGACCTGCCTCCCTGCGACAGCGGGCAACCAAGACGGGAAGCTCCCGATCCAGCGGCGAGGCGATACCCACCTCCACCTCTTCGATCCCAACCCTGACGAGATGCCGAGCAATCTCCACCTTCTGCTCCAGACTGAAGGCAACCCCCATCGCCTGACTGCCCTCACGCAGGGTACTGTCCACCAAACCTCGCACATGCTCCATGACGTCACCTCACCTAACTGATCCCGTCGCCAAACTAGGCGGCGGCCAAACGTTCCTTTTTCCACTGCGCCCGCCAGCAAACCTTTGCCCGCCACCCGTCGTCCTCATCCGGCGTGGCAAGATTCTTGCGACCGCTGACCTCCTTTACTCGCCCATTGGCAAAAATAACCAGGGTATCAGCAAAGACCTCCACATCAGCCGGGTCATGGGTGATGACCACCAGGGGCACCGCGAACCGTTGCCTGATCTCAAGCAGCTCCATCCGCATCCGATGGCGCAGCATGGAATCAAGCGCGGAGAACGGCTCGTCCAGCAGGAGGATGGAAGGCTTCGTGATCAGGGCGCGGGCCAGGGCCACCCTCTGCTTCTGGCCCCCGGACAGCTCCACCGGATAGCTTTCGGCAAGATGGGTAATCTCAAAGGAGGCCATGATCTCCGCCACCTCCCGCCGATCATCGGGCAACAGGTGGAAAGGCCATGACTTTTTCAGGGGATAACCGATATTGTCCCGCACGGTGAGATGGGGAAACAGGGCATAGTCCTGAAAGAGATACCCCACCCCCCGCTTGCGCGCCGGAAGATTGAGGCCCTGGCTGCCATCAAAAAGAGTCTCGCCGCCCACCGTAATCCTGCCCTGTTCTGGGGTGACCAGCCCGGCAATGGCCTGGATGGTAAGGCTCTTGCCAGAGCCGGAGGCGCCAAAGATCACGGTGAGATCATCCTGCGAGGAGAAAACAGCCTCCAGCTCAAAGCGCCGGTCGCCGGATTGCAGGGTTTTACGAATATCCACTTCAAGCCTCATCGCCCTGCCCTCCCTCTGCTTGCCAGCTTGTTGGTCATGACGAGAATGGTGACGCAGACCACCGACATGATAGCCACCAGGGTATTGGCCAGGGTGTAGTCCCCGGCGGCAACTGCGTCAAACACCGCCATGGCCGCAGTCTGGGTCTTGCCCTCGATATTGCCCGCCACCATCAGGGTTGCGCCGAAATCCCCCATGGCCCGGGCAAAGGCAAGCATGGTCCCGGCCAGCAGCCCTCTCGCCGCCAGAGGCAGGGTGATCCTGAAAAATACCCGCAGCTCGTTGTCGCCCAGGATGCGGGCCGCCTGCTCGTACTCGGTGGAAACCCCTTCAAAGGCGGCCCGGGCGGACTTGAAAAGCAGAGGGAAAGAGACCACCGTTGCGGCAAGCACCGCTCCCTGCCAGGTAAACATCAAACTCAAGCCGAGATGGGCATGAAGCCAGCCGCCCAGCCAGCCGTTTCTCCCCCAGACCACGATAAGATAATAACCCAGAACCGTGGGCGGCATGACCAGGGGCAGGGTCAGAATGGCGTCAAGAAAATCCCTGCCCCAAAAGGTGAAGCGGGCGGTGAGCCAGGCGAAACCCACAGCAAAGGCAAAGGCCAGCAGGGTCGCGCAGGAGGCGATCCGCAGGGTGAGCCAGAGGGGGGTGAGGTCGGGCATGATCGCTTCCTGCGAAAGGTTATGGGTCTTTACACCCAAAGGGTATAAGTTTCGTTTGAGCAGACAAGCTGCTCAACTCAGCTTTAAAACCATGCCTCAGCAAAATGGCCTGCGCCTCCGCGCTTCGCAGATAGCCGATAAACGCCCGGGCCTTTTCCTTGTTCGCGCTGGACGCAACAACAGCCACTGGATAAACAATGGGGGCAGCAGTGGGAATTTCAGCCACAACCCGCACCTTGTCTTTTGTGCCTGCGGCATCCGTTGCATAGACAAAACCAGCCTCCACCTCACCTCGCAGCACATACTCAAGCGTCTGTTTTACCGAGATGCCCCTGACAACTTTGGACGCCAGCGGTTCCCACAGCCCCTGTCTCTCCAGGGCAGCCCTGGCATATCTCCCTGCGGGAACCGAAGCAGGATTACCGATAGCAATTTTTTGCACCCGGCCCAACTTCAGATCACCAAGCCCCTTAACCACAGACATGTACATAGGGGTGATGAGTACCAGGGAATTTCGCGTAAAATCCACTCTGCTCCCCGGCAGCAGAAAACCGCCCTTTTCCGCCTTGTCCATGGTCTCCTGGTCGGCAGAGGCAAAAAGATCAACCGGCGCCCCCTGGGCGATCTGCTGCAGAAGGGGGCCGGAGCCGGCAAAGTTAAAGCGAACCTTGACCCCTGGATTTTTCGCCGCAAACGACCTGCCGATCTCCTTGAAAGACTCGCTCAGACTGGCGGCGGCGGAGACGAGAAGCCCGGGGTCAGCGCCGACCTGGCCTGGCGCCCAGGCCAATGGGATCATTGCCGCGAACAGACATATCGTGATTCTTAAAAACACTTGGCAGCCTCTCTGACGAAGAAGGAAACAGGCGCAACAGTTCCCCCCGCCTTTTTTCCATAAAAAAGCCCGCCTGTCTCAGCCAGGGAGCGGGCGAGACAGGCGGGCCAGACAGGGGAAAGATGGGGGAACCCCCTGTTAGAACGCCATGCTCAAAGCAACCCCACCATAGACAAAATCAGCATCGTTCTTGACGATTGAGCCAAGGTTATCAGCCTTGAGACGGTCTTTGGCATCGCTGCTCAAGGGGAACGAATAGTACAGCTGTGGGGTAACGGCAATATACTTGCTCACCGGAATTTTCATCGAGGCGGACAGCACGCCGTCATGGAAATTACCGTATGCCTTGCTGGAATCATTAGGATCGGCATAGGAACTCGCCTCAGCCGCAGCCAGATAGCCTACCTGCGCGCCAAGATCAAGGTTAAGCTCCCCAGTGACCGGCACCGAATGCGCTACGCCCAAAGTAACATACCAACCCGCAAAATGGTCGATATCGCGATAGATCTTCAAGGTCGGCTTCAACAGAGTGTCCAGCGTAGCGCTCAAAAACAACTCCTGGGTGTTGTTCGCACTGTTATCTACTGCATAATATATGTAGCCGGTCGAAAAACTCACCGGCCCCATGGCCCAGGCGTACGACATGGTCAGATCCGTCTCAGTCCAGCTGCTTGGATTAGAACCGTTATCCTTATTCCAAAGATCCGTATCCATATTCCCCCAAAGAT
>MGTC01000044.1:3156-7758 GCA_001799255.1 Deltaproteobacteria bacterium RIFOXYD12_FULL_55_16 | reverse complement strand
GGTGCGGGCGGCCAGTTCCCCCAAGATTTTTAGCGCTGCTTTGGAGCGGGCATCGTCGGCGTTCACCAGGATATCATCAAGGATAAAAGGCATGGGCTCATGGCTGGCAAGACGCCACTCTAACGAGGCCAGGCGCAGGGCAAGGTACAGTTGATCCCTGGTGCCAGAGCTCATCCGGGCCACTAAAACTCTGGCTCCGTTTGGCCTAATCCCGACTAAGACCGGTTCGCCCTGCTCATTTTCATCGGTCAGTAAGCCGGCAAAAGAACCCAGGGTGAGTTCGCTGAAATATCTGGAGGTGATGGCCAATACCGGGGTTTGATTTTCACGGCGAAACCGTTCAATCTCGCTTGTCAGGATGTAGCCGGCCACCTTGAGTTGGATATAGCGCTCAGCCAGTCGACGTATCCTGGCTATCAGCTGGGCCCCTTGTTCGGCGGCCTCGGCAGCCCTGGCATTGCCATCCATCTGCCGGAGCCGGGTTCTTTTTTCTCCGATGAGTTCGGAGAGCCGTTTGCTTTCCGGGGTCAGTTCCTGTTCGATTCCTTTGCTAAGCCGGGCGATTTCTCCAGGTAGTTCATCCGGGTTGATCTTTGCTGCCTGGGACTCCAGTTCGGCAAGAGGCAGACCGTCTGCTCCCTCAAGCAGATTTTTCTCGGTTTGCGCAAGGCTCATGACCAAGCTTATAGATTGAGTAGAGCGCTTCTCCGCCGCTTCCAGTTCCTCTGGCAAAACATTGCCAGCCAGGCGACAGAGTTCCGCAAGCTCATACTCCAGATCTTTTCTTTCCGTGCTCAGGAGGAGTGCTTCATTTGCTTCTTCTTTCTCTTTTTTGAGACACCCTTCCCGCAGGGTCTTATCAGTCCTGGCAAGATTTAGCAGGGTCTTGAGCTGCGCCACGATCTCGCCTGCCGATTGGCCCATGCGGGCGGGTGAAATTATTTCAGCCAAGGCCAGGGCATTCTCCTCGAAGCGTTGGGTGTCGCGGATGATGCCATCGATGCGTTTGCGCAGATCATCGGTCTCTTTCAGTTTGGCAAAACAGCTGTGCAGATTGTCCAGAAGATCCCCGGCCTCGGCGGGGTGGATCTCCCGGTCGCCCCCAAGATCGGCAAGCACCTCCTGCCACTCCTGGCGCCAGGCCAGCAGGTCGTGGATAAAATCAGTCTTTCTTCCTTCAACCATAGCGGAGTTTTTTAAAAGAGCGGCCTTTTTTTCAACAAGTCGGCTACGCTTGTCCTCAAGGGCCGTAAGCTGCGTAATGAGTGCCTCCCCTTGCAGAATAAGGGGCTCAAGCTCATCGGTTTTGGTGGGGCTTTCTGCGGAAAGCGCCGCAAGCTCTCTGGATAAGGCAATCCTTAGTTCCTGCCGTTCAGTAATTTTTCTGCTCAGCTCATGCTCATTGGCTTGAAGTTCATCCGCGCTACGCCTCAGTGCGGCGGCTTCTCCGAGCCAGGTCAACATTACGGTCGGGGACAGGGGGATAATTGTGCAAGGCTCCCAAAGGGTGTGCCATTTCGCCTGAAGGGAGGTAAAGGCAAGATCGTTGTCGGTTTCTTTCTTTGCCAGTTCGGCAAGCTCTGCGTTCAGGCTTTGCAGCTCGGTACGCAGGGTCACGAAGGCCTGAACCCGGTCAGCTTCGTGCCGGAGACGATCCGCCACCGTATCCGCTATGGCTACCTTATTTTCATAGGCCTCGGGCAGGGGAAGATCATGTGCGAAGGTGGCCGTTTCTTCGACGAGATCTTCGCCCTTCAGCCACTGACGGCGGATAAGCTCCCAGCCAAGATCACGCTGGCCGCGGATTAAAACAAGTTCTTCTTCGGTTGGGGTGTTCCCGTAGGTTTCAAGCTGCCGGAGGCGGCTTTGCGCCTCGTTCAATTCCTTGTGCAGACGGGCCTTTTCATTGTTGGTATCCCGATGGCGTTCATCATGGGACTTAAAGGCGGTCTCGTATTCTCGTACCATTTCGAGCAGAGGCAGGCGCAGGGAGAGAAACTGTTCAAGCCCACCGGAGCAAAGGGTGAGCCTGTCCAGGGCGGTAAGGCAGTCACGTTTTTTATTTTCTGTCAACCGCGCCCTGACAGTCAGATCATCATCAATGGCCCCGGCCTTTCTGGCAAGGCGGCAGGCCTGATTCAAGCCAGCGGCATCTTTTGTCTGGGGCAGCCGGGCGAGCTCCCCGTCGATTATAGTGATCTCCCGCTGGATCTCCCGCAGGTCTTTTTCGCTTTGGGTAAGGCCCTGTTGCAAGCCTTTATGCCGGGTAGCCAGCTCCCCGATGATTTTTTTACGTCCGAGGACAGGACGAAGTGCCTCTACCTGTTCCAGGGAGATATCCTGGCGTACCATCTTCAAAAAATCTGCCGCTTCCCGCTTGCAGCTGATCCGCATTCCTTCGAGATTGGGCTGGTCATCCCTGGCCTTGTTGTAGCCGCCCAGGCGCTGGTGCAGGTCTTCAATGGCGGCCTCCGCTTCAAGCACCGCCTGATAGGGGGAAACCGTGGCCATTTTCTCGCGCTGGGTCAGTTTTCCGGCCAGGTCATTCTCCCGGCGCGTCAGGGTATGGAGTGCTCTTTCTACGTTGAGACGACGGGCGGGTAAATCATCCGGCACCTCTATAATCTTGCCCAACTCGGCAAGTTGCTGCCGGAGTGCATTGCGCAAGGCTATCTGGGGGAGCAGTTGCTGGAGGCGTTCCAGTTGCCGCCGATGTCGATCTTTTTCTCTCTGTTGCTCCTCGATTGAGCGCAGGGCTTCCTGTGCCTCAGTCAAGCCATTGTTGAGTTCATGCCAGTCCCGGCTGGAAAGGGAGGCCTCCCGCATGGTTATCTGCGTTTCCTTGTAGGCGGCCAGGGCTTCATTGATTTCCTGTTTTGCCCCACGCGCCTTGAACAGGGACTCGGCCTCGCTCTCCAGTCCGGCAAGAACCCCGCGCAGGGAAGAAACTCCGCTTCCGGCGGAAAACAGTGCCTGGCCAACCTCGCCCTTCTGGGCCAGAATATCCTCCCCGCCCCGGATAAGATCTTCGTGGCTTAAGCCATAAAGAGATTCAAAAATCGTCTGTTCGCTAATGGGCAGAAAGGCGGCAAGCGTCTCTGCCGTCAGGGGGTTGCCGTCCTGGTCAAGAATATCCGCCTTTCGTTTCTTGCGCCGACTAAAGGCAAGCTCCCGGCCATCTTCCGCCTGCAGGCAGCCGCCCACCAACAACTGCTCGTTGGCATGGAGGAAGTTATCGTGGGTTCTTTCGGGAAAACCGAAGAGCCAGGCTTTGAGCGCTCTGAGGGTGCTGCTTTTTCCGGCCTCGTTGGGGCCATGGATGATATGGAGGCCAGGGCCCAGGTGCAGGGTGCGCTCGGTGAACGGGCCAAAGGCTTTTAGTGCAAGTCTGGTAATCCTCACCGGCTTTCCCCCTGGCTCAGCAGTCTGGCAATGAGCATTTCCTTGACCTCTTCGCCGAGGGAGCTTGTCCAGTCCTGGGATGTGGGGATAAGCCCGCCGTCATGCAGAAGCTCCGGCGGCAATTTGCTTTGGAGAGCCCTGATCTCCGGCACCAGTTCCATAAGTGCCGCTGGCTGTAAATCCAGGCGGTCAATGGCTTGCAGTAGATCTGCCATGGGTGTTTCTGCTCCGAGGCTTTCGGCAAGCGGCACGGGTCGTTGGGTGGTGAACACCACCTTTTCCAGCCACATCTCACCGAGTCCCACAGCAAGAGCGCGGAATTCTTCAGTCAGGGTTACAGATTTCCGGTGGAGTTCGGCATGGATCGGGCACTTGCCAGTCAGTTGCAGACGGAGCGCCAGGGGTCTGCCGTCGGCACAGGCCTGTTGTTCCTCCATCGCCTGCCGAATCGCATCAATAGCCAGATCAACCGAGGAGCAGGCTGTGAGATCAACCTGGCACAAGGCCCAGCGCAGCACATCAAGATCACGATGTTCGACCGCGGCGATGCGTCCCTCCTCCACCCGCACCAGGGTAGCCCCTTTGCCGCCGGTCTCATGGATATGTCGGCCCTGAATATTGCCGGGGAAGACGATCCAGGGAAACCGGCTCACCTCTTCGCGCTGGTGGATGTGGCCAAGTGCCCAGTAATCGTAGCCTCGGGCCATGAGATCGTCGAGGGAGCAGGGGGCATAGGGCTCATGGTCTTGCCTGCCGGTAAGCGAGGTGTGAAGCAGGCCGATGTTCAGATAATGCGGGAGGGCCTGGGGATAATTGCGGGCGATATTCTCGGCCAGACTCCTGGTGTGGTAGCCTTGGCCATGCACCGCAACTCCGAGCGACTCGATGGTTTTGGTTTCTGGTTGTTTGCTGGAAAAGAGGTGGACATTGTCGGGCAGGCGCAGGGCCTTGGTGATCTGGCTTGCCGCGTCATGGTTGCCTGAGGCCAGAAATACCTGGATATTCTCCTTGCGTAGCCGGGAAAGCCGCTCAATGAAGAAGAGGCCGGTATGGTAATCCTTCCAATCTCCATCGTAGAGATCGCCAGCCAGAAGGATAAAGGAAACCCGTTCTTCAATGGCCAGCGCGATCAGGTTGTCAAAGGCTCTTCTTGTCGCCTGACGAAGTTGGGCCACTGGTGCATCGGCGTAGCCTTCCAGG
>MGTC01000044.1:0-3074 GCA_001799255.1 Deltaproteobacteria bacterium RIFOXYD12_FULL_55_16 | reverse complement strand
CCAACATGCTTCCCGCTCCCAGAGCCAACCCTGGCACTATCTGCACCTTGCCGCTCACCCAGAAAATCGCCAGGGAAACACAGGTGAGGAGAAAGATGACAAAACTTTTGGTGGCTGTGCCTGCCACCAGATCGTAACCGGTTATGGTCATCGCGGCAATAATTAGAAAGCCTACGCCAGCCTGAATGAAGCCGCCATAAATACCGATGCCGAAAAAAAGAAGCCAAAGCAAGGCCCAGCGCCTGAAACTGTAATCGCCTACAGGTTGAGGCAGCAGGGTGGCTGGCTTGAGAAAGGTGATCAGGGTCATGAGGATCATAAAAACGGCCAGATACCTTTTAAAAGCCGCCTCGCTGATGATCAAGGCGGCGTAAGTGCCCAGCACACTGCCAAGCACTGCGGGCATGGCGATAATCAGGCTGAAGCGAACCGGGAACACTCCATGGCTGTGCAGCTGCCTGGTCGCGGTGAGGCTTTGCATCAAGACGCCAAGGCGGTTGGTAGCGTTGGCCACGGTGGGCGGCAAGCCCATGAAGATAAGCAAGGGGATGGTGAGAAAAGAACCGCCGCCAGCCAGGGTATTGATAAACCCGGCCAGGCTCCCGCCAAGGACCAGTAGAAAAATATTGAGCGCGGAAAAACCCTGCATCCAACCTCCCGAAGTCATTGGCTTAGTTAAGCAGAATTTCTCTGTACCACAGGGGTGGGCAATTTGCCAGCAAACATTAGCTCACCAGTTTACCTGCCCCTTTCTGCTTGACAGGAGACGCAATGGGTAGTTATGCCTCACAGGTAACTATTTGAGTTATTGTTAAACGAGGGAAGAATTTATAGCATATCCAATTGATCATATTAAGGGTGGTAATCAGATGAGCGAAAAAGAAAAATTTGCAAAAAAACTTAAAACTTTTGTCACTAAACTCAAAGATCATGTCAGCACTGATGATGGCCAATGGGCCATCAAAGGATTCATCGACATTTTCAAGAATGTTTACACGATCTCGTCGGATACTAAGATTGTGTCGAAGATTCTTGAAATTCATCTCTTCCCAAAAATCCTCGCGTTTGCACAAGCCAACGAATACAAAGTCGTTCTTGCGGATCATCAAAATTATTATCCTGATATATCGTTTGTCAAAGCCAGCGACGAATCCATAAGGTTCGCGGTTGATTTCAAGACTACATACAGAAACACTAAAAAGCCGCATTTATGCAATGGATTTACGCTTGGCTCACATGGTGCATATTTCGAGAATAGAACCAGCACCAAGAACATTCAATTCCCCTATGGTTCATATTCAGGCCATTTTTGCCTTGGCATAATCTACGACAGGGCCGCCGGTGCAACCATTGATGAAACAAAAGCCCACAGCATTGATGAGCTGCATTCTATAGCTTCCGTAGCAAGTAATTTCCACTTTTTTGTTACAGAAAAGTGGAAAATCGCAAGCGACAAAGGAGGAAGCGGTAACACCGCTAATATCGGTAGTATCAACAACATTGCCGACATAATTAGTGGTAAAGGTATGTTTTCAAAGCTTGGCGAGCATTGGTTTGATGAATACTGGATGAATTACAGAAAAATCACCGTTCAAGACGAAAAAGGTGGGACAAAAAAGATTTCTACCCTCCGAGAATTTGTTGAGTACAAAAAAGGTGATGCTTCTTTGGTCGTAGGCAAAAGGAATGGTACAGAATGATTATGAAAGTTGGTGTGCCACCAATTAAGTCGCAAGGTATAAAAACCAAGCTTGTGCCTTGGATACAGAGCATAGTTCCGAACGACTTCAATGGCACGTGGATAGAACCATTCATGGGTACAGGGGCTGTGGCTTTCAATGTTGCGCCACGGCGTGCCATTTTGTGCGATACAAACCCTCACCTTGTTAATTTTTACTCCAGTATAGCGTCTGGTGAAATAACGCCAGAAGTGGTCAAAGGATATCTTGTCCGCGAAGGGGGAATACTGTTGGCCAAAGGCGAAGAGCATTATTATTTTGTGAGAGACAGGTTTAATGCAGAGCAATCGCCCCTCGATTTTTTGTTTATTAATCGTGCCGGATTTAACGGCATGATTCGATTTAATCGAAAAGGTGGCTTTAATATCCCGTTTTGTAGAAAGCCACAGCGATTTGCGCAGTCTTACATAACGAAGATTACCAACCAAGTTAGCTGGGTGAGTAAACTTATTAAGATGAAAGAATTCACCTTCAAATGCCAAGATTTTAACAAGACAATTGAGGAAGCCTCTTCAACCGATGTTATCTACTGTGACCCTCCATATATTGGAAGGCATGTCGATTATTTTAATGGATGGGATGATGCTCACGAGCGGGAGCTTTTCAGTAAGTTGTCAAGTTTTAGAGGAAGGTTCATTTTGTCAACATGGCATCACAATGATTACCGCGAAAACGAATATGTAAAAAGCCTTTGGTCAGAGCATACCATTCTTACCCGAGAACATTTTTATCATGTTGGTGGTAAAGAAAAAAATAGAAACCCTGTCTTTGAAGCTTTGGTTACAAATTTTATTGCAATTTCTACTGAGCGAATAAATGAAAGACCAGTCCAATACAGGCTGTGCGAAAAACAAGTGGGATATGGTGCATTATAATAATTCGTTCCATTTGGTAGTTAATGTTCGTCGCCGAAACATTATCAAGGCTTTCTTACAATGCAAAAAAATGGCGCTCCGGCAAAAGAGGATTTTATGGATATAAAGGTGGCAAGGCAGTTGCAACGCTTTCTTGAGGAGGATATTGGCCAGGGCGACATTACCACCGATTCGGTGTTTCTGGCCCAGCAGAAAGGGCAGGCCGTATTTATCGCCAAGGAAGATTTCGTGGTGGCCGGATTAGATGAGATCGTCCCCCTGGTTTTTACCATGCGCAACCCTGGAATTATCTGTGAGGTCTTGAAAAAAGATGGAGAAACCGCCTACCCCGGCGAACGCATCTTTTCCGCCCATGGCCCGGTGCGTGACCTGCTCAGTGCCGAACGGGTGGCCCTGAATCTGGCCCAGCGTTTAAGCGGTATCGCCACCCTGACAGCTGCTTTTGTGCAGGCGGTCGAAG
>MGTC01000043.1 GCA_001799255.1 Deltaproteobacteria bacterium RIFOXYD12_FULL_55_16 | reverse complement strand
TTTGCCGCTCGCTGTTCGTGCCATAGTCTCACCTCCGTTTTGGTGAGGGTATTATAGCATATTTGATTTAGAAATGGAATTACACGTCCATCAAGTTCAGCAGGTTAGAACGGCAAGCACGGAAAGGCAAAAATAGACAACAAGCCAGCTTGCAACAAACAGCAGCGCTCTTCGCCGCAGCGGATTCTCTTTGCCCACCCAGACCAGGGCGACAACCACGGCGAGCGGAAAGATCACCCCGGCCCAAAAGGGCTGAAGGTAGCGGAGCAGCTCCTGCAAGCCAAGCATAAACCAGGGCCCCTGGATATGGAACAGCCCAAGGCGGCTGGGCTCCATGGGCGCGGCCAGGCATAAACTGATCCCAACCGTGGCAAACAGCAGCAGGCGATGCTGGGCAAAGCCAACCCGGTAGCGGCGCAGATGCTCCCAGCAGCAGAGCCCCCAGACAAGGCCCAGGCCAAGGAGATGGTTGGCGTAAACCCGCTTCATCCCCTCGGCCTCGATGGTAAAAAGCAGCGAGTTCAGCGGCTCTCCCAGCCAGGGAATGGAAAGGAGGATATTTTCCGCAATGACCCCGGCTGCCTCCCCGGTTGCATCCGCCCGCAGGACATAACCGGTAAAAAGCAGCAACAGCGCGGCAGGGACAGAGCCGAGCAGCAGGAGCCATTTGCCGAAACGTAGCTGCTGCTCGGCCTTTGCCAGAATAACCGCCGCTAGATGGCCCAGGGAAAAGAGAAAAAACAGCTGGCTGGAATAAAAATGGCAGGCGCGAAAGAATTGCCCAAACGGCGTCAGCAGATCAAGGGAGCTGGCGGAAAAATACGGGGTGGAGGGATCGTACTGGAGGGCCACCACCATCCCTGATAAAACTGAGAGGTAAAGCGAGACCAGGCTCAGGCCTCCCCATTTCGTCTCGATGATCAGGGCGCGAATATTCATGGCTTTAGAGACTGACAAGGTATCCCTTTCCGTCCTTTGCCTCCCGCACCGTTACCACCTGAAAACGGGGAAGATTTTTTCTGGCCGGGCCGCTGAGCCGGACACCTTCCCTGCTGAATCGGCTCTGATGACAAGGGCAGAGAAGAACACCTTCTTTTTCCTGGTAATTAAGTCGGCAGCCCAGATGGGTACATTTCCGCGACACGGCCCACGGCCCGCCTTGCCCGACAAAAAGGATAAAATCATGCTCCAGCGCAAAGCCGCCCACCGGCACAATCTTGCCAACCTTGACGATGCGTGGCTGTTTGGGGGCGCGGTAGCCAAGAAAGCGAAAAAGAGGATACAACAGCAGGATACCTGCGGCCCAGCGCAGCCAGGACCAGGAACCCGCCAGAAATATCCGCCGGGTTAAAGGCTCCCCTCTCATGGTTGCAGATACCTGGCCCGCAGTTTCTCGCAGACATGATCCGGCACCAGGCCGCTCACGTCCCCGCCATACCTGGCCGCATCCTTGATGATGCTGGAGCTGATAAAGATCCAGCGGAAGCCGGTCATCAGGAAAACCGTTTCCACCTCCCGCTCGATCCGGCGGTTCATCAGAGCCAGCTGAAACTCGTAATCAAAATCCGACACGGCCCGCAAGCCGCGAATGATCGCCTTGGCCCCGCGCTTGTAGGCAAAATCAACAAGAAGCCCGGAAACATTCTCGACCGAAATCCGGTTTTCTTCGCCGGGGAAACAGTCCTCGATCATCCTGCGTCGTTCATCAAGGGAAAAAAAAGGCTGCTTGGCGGGGTTGCTGGCAACGGCAATGATAATCCGGTCAAACAGGTGCAGCCCCCGGTGAACGATATCGAGATGCCCGTTGGTTATGGGATCAAAGGTGCCAGGGTACACGGCCACTGATTCGGAGGTCTTTTCAGAGACAAACGGCTCGTAGTCAGTCATGGCACCCCTGCCTCCATCTGCTGGTAAAGCCAGAAACCAGCCTCTCCATATCGGCGTTGATCAAAACAGGCAAGCGGCCCCAGGGTTTGCGGGTATTGCGCTGCCGCCGCATCTTCAAGCACAACAATGGCCCCGGCGGCCAGGAAACTTCCGCCTGCAAGAAACTCAAGCCCACGCAGAGCAAGCGTACTCTCATAGGGCGGATCGAGAAAGATCAGAGTAAATCCGCCGGGTGGTTTAAATGCCGCAAGAAAAGCAAGCCCACGCGACAGATCCTTATGCAGCACCGTGGCGCGCTCGGCGAAACCACAGAGAGCGACATTACTTTCGATCAGCTCGGTGACCAAACGCTGGCCATCGACGAAAACCGCCCGCGCCGCGCCCCGGCTCAAGGCCTCAAGCCCCAGGGCGCCGGTGCCGGCAAAAAGATCCAACACCGTGGCCCCGGCAACCCTGGCCGCGAGGATATTAAAAATCGCCTCCCTGGCCCGGTCTGAGGTAGGCCGAATCAGCGCACCGAAACGCCGCCCCGGCGCCAGCAGCTTGCGCCCCCGGGCACTGCCGCCAATGATCCGCACCGGTTACAGATAATCCCGGATAAGTTCCTCGGCGATCTGCACCGCGTTGAGCGCCGCGCCTTTGAGGATATTGTCAGAGACCACCCAGAGGTTGATGCCGTTGGGGATAGACTCATCCTCCCGAATCCGGCCCACCAGGGTCTCAAACCTGCCCGCGCAGTCAATAGCCATGGGATACTGGCCCAGGGTCGGCTCATCCACCAAGCGCACGCCAGGAGCATTCTTCAGCAGGGCCTTGACCTCGGCTGCGCTGATCTTCTTTTCGGTCTCAATATTGACCGACTCGGAATGACCGTAGAAAACCGGGACCCGCACCGTGGTGGCGGTGACGCCGATGCTCTGATCTTCAAAGATCTTGCGGGTCTCGTTGACCATCTTCATCTCTTCCTTAGTGTAGCCGTTCTCAAGGAAGCTGTCGATCTGGGGCAGGCAGTTGAAAGCGATCTGGTGCGGATACACACTATGCGTCATAGGCCTGCCCGCCGCATAATCAAGCACCTGCTGCTTAAGTTCCTCAATGGCCTTGGCCCCGGTGCCGGAAACCGCCTGATAGGTGGAGACTACAATCCGCTTGATCCGCACCTGGTCGTGGATGGGTTTTAAGGCAACCAGCATCTGGATCGTGGAACAGTTAGGATTGGCGATGATCCCCCGTTTTTTATACCTGGCAATGGCCTGAGGGTTCACCTCCGGCACCACCAGAGGGATTTCCGGGTCCATGCGGTAGGCGCTGGAGTTGTCAATAACCACCGCCCCTGCCGCCGCCGCAGCCGGGGCAAAATCGAAGGATCGGGCCGCGCCTGCGGAAAAAAGGGCGATATCGATCCCGGCAAAGGCATCCTTGCTCAACAGCTGCACCGGGATCTCCCGGCCCTTGAAGCTGAGGGTTTTACCCACGGATCGTTCCGAGGCAAGCAAGCGCAACTCATCCAGAGGGAAGTTCCTTCGCGCCAGGACATCCAGCATGGCGCCGCCCACAGCCCCGGTGGCCCCGGCCACAGCAACATTGAATTTCTTTTTTGCAGCAGTCATGATCAAGATCCCTTACAGACAGCCGCCGGGCATCACCCGGCAATTGTTAGCAGATAACAGCAGGTTGCAAAACAGACACTAAAGGCCTTAGCTTCCCTGCCGCATAGTTTCCCTATTCAAAAAAACCAGCCGATTCAAGGCATTAAGATAGGCCTTGGCCGCAGCGGTGACAATATCCGGATCCGCCCCCTGCCCGACCACAACCTTGCCTTCATCTTCGATGCGCACCAGCACCTCGCCCTGGGCATCGGTGCCGCCGGTGATGGAACTAACGGAGAAATAAAGGAGTTTACTCCTGGTCTGGGTCAGCTCGGCAATGGCCCGGAAACAGGCATCGATGGGCCCGATGCCGATACAGGCCTGCTCCAGCTCTTTCCCGTCGATGAGCAGCCGCACCGCTGCGGTGGGCAGACTCTTGTTGCCGCTCATCGCCCCCAGATGCACCAGGGAAAAGGTCTCGGTGATCCGCAGCACCTCATCCATGAGGATGGCCTCAAGATCCTCGTCGAACATCTCCTTCTTGACATCAGCCACCTCCTTGAACCGGGTAAAGACCCGCTCCAGCTCATCGTCTTTCAGGCTGTAGCCCATAACCGCAATGCGGTCCTTCAGGGCATGACGCCCGGAATGCTTGCCCAGCACGATATTGCCGGTGGAGATCCCGATATCACAAGGATTCATGATCTCGTAGGTGGTTCGTTCCTTGAGTACCCCGTCCTGGTGAATCCCTGATTCATGGGCAAAGGCGTTAGCCCCGACAATAGCCTTGTTAGGCTGAACCGGCATCCCGGTAATGGTGGTGACCAGTCGGCTGGTGGGATAGATGTGTTCGGTGACAATATCGGTATGCACCTGCATCTGGTCGGCGCGGGTGCGGATGACCATGACCAGTTCTTCCATGGCCGTGTTCCCCGCCCTCTCGCCCAAACCGTTGATGGTGCACTCCACCTGCCTGGCCCCATGGTTGACCGCTGCCAGCGAATTGGCCACGGCCAGGCCAAGATCATTATGACAATGGACACTGAGGACAGCCTTGTGAATATTGGGCGTGTTTTCAACAAGATAACTTATCTTACGGCCAAACTCCTCAGGCAGGGCATAGCCGGTTGTATCCGGAAAATTCAGGGTTGTAGCCCCAGCCTCGATTACGGCGGCAAAGACCTTGCAGACAAAATCAAGATCGCTGCGCGAGGCATCCTCGGCGGAAAACTCCACGTTGCTCGTGTATCTGGCGGCATGCCTCACCGAGGCTACGGCCAGTTCCAGCACCTGCTCCCGACTCATCTTCAGCTTGTGCTGCAAATGAATGTCCGAGGTGGCGAGAAAGGTATGGATCCGGGGATTTTCCCCAGCCTTGAGCGCCTCCCAGGCCCGGTCTATATCCTTGACACTGCAACGAGCGAGACCAGCGATCTGCGCCCCCCGGATATGTTCGGCGATATTGCGCACGCACTCGAAATCCCCCGGCGAGGCCACGGGAAACCCGGCTTCAATCACATCCACCTTCAACTTGACCAGTTGCTGGGCCAGGCGAAATTTTTCCTGCATATTCATGCTTGCGCCGGGCGACTGTTCCCCATCACGCAAGGTGGTATCAAAAATAATTATTTTATCAGACATTGCCTTGTCACTCCTCTCATCCCAGGCAGCACAAGAAGAATGCCGCCCAAGGCCAGACCTATACCGAATTTCCCTGTTCTTCTTCGACAGGACTCTTGCTCCTCCTCACCAAACGATACCCCGCCGCCAGCGGTCCGGATAGAACATAGATCACTCCCAGGAAAAAGAGGGTGATCTGTGGTTCGGTGGCCAGCAGGGTGATGAGCAGAACCAGCCCTACCAGAACCTGAAATTTTTTGGTCCGCTCGGTTTGCGCATGCTTGAAGCTCAGATATTTCACGGAACTGACCATGAGATAAGAAAGACCGTATACGGTTCCCAGGATGATAAAATTTCTCAAGGTGCCGATGATCTCAAATCTTTCATTATAACTGCAAAACAAAACAGAGGCGGCGATCATCCCTCCGGCGGCAGGACACGGCAGGCCGGTAAATTCGTTTTTGCTCGAAGTAATGTCCTGACTGTTGAACCGAGCCAGACGCAAAGCCGTAGTCGCCACATAAAGAAAAGCCGCCAGCCAGCCATAACGTCCATAGGGCCGCAGCACCCACTGATAAGCCAGCACCGCCGGAGCCACGCCAAAGGCCACCAGATCGCAGAGGGAATCATACTCCATGCCAAACTTGCTGGTCGTGCCGGTAAGGCGGGCCACCCTGCCATCAAGGCCATCAAAAACCCCGGAGACGATAATCGCAACGGCGGCGTGAAAATACTGACCATTAATGGCCGCAACTATGGCGTAAAAGCCGCTAAAAAGACTTGCCGTGGTAATGACGCTTGGCAAGAGACAGATTGTGCCCTTTGGGGAAACTACATTTTTGGCTTTGTGGTGCCTGTTCATGTGCTCCTCCTTCTGCTATGTTTTTGCAGACAGCGCCATGCTCACACTCTTATCTTGAGCAGTATATTGAAAAAATACTTTTCTGCAAAGAGGTATCAGGGAAGATAACCAAGAACCGTCTCCCCGGCCCTGACTTTCTGGCCGAGTACGACTTCCAGTTGAATCTGCTGCGGAAGATAAAGATCAACCCTTGAACCAAAGCGAATCAGGCCAAAGCGCTCGCCACGCATCAGCCAGTCCCCCTTGCCAGCCCAACAGACAATCCGCCGGGCAATTAGACCAGCCACCTGCACCACCGCGATTTTGCGGCTGCTCCTGGTTTCAAGGGTAAGAGCGCAGGCCTCATTTTCCAAAGCCCCACGTTCGGTGTTGGCCGAAAAAAATAGGCCCGGGAAATACTGCACCCTGGTTACGGTGCCAGGACAGGGCGCCCTGTTCACATGCACGTTAAAAACATTCATGAAGATGCTCACCTTGTAGGCATGCTCCTTCAGAAATTTGTCATCAAAGACCTTCTCGATGATGATGACCTTGCCATCTGCCGGCGAAACCAGCACATCCTCATCTTCTGGGGATATCCGTTCCGGATCCCGAAAAAAGTACAGGACAAAGGCGGTGACGAACAAGGCCAGCAAGGCGCTGCAGTCATAATCCAGAAGGGCAAGAACCAGGGTGGTCAAAGCCGCAAGACCGATGAACGGATATCCTTCAAGGGCCACAGGAACTTGTGGGTTTTTCATGCGTTTTCTGTCTCGATGCAAAATAATTTTTCAAGGCCCGGATCATTTCGACCCATATAAAAAAATGAACTAACAGACCACAGCTGCCGCCTGTCAGTTCATCTGCAAACCCTGTCTGCCCGGCAAAAAGTCATTACGACTTCTGGGCTCTAGTCATGGCAATGGTTCCAGAGCGGACAATCTCCTGAATACCAATGGGCCGCAAAATATCAATCACCGCCTGAAGCTTGCTGGCCTTGCCGGTAATCTCCACCACATAGCTCTTGGGCCCGACATCAATAACCTTGCCCCGAAAAATATCGACTATCCGCAAAACCTCAGCCCTGGTGTGCGCCTCGGCCTTTACCCGGATCAAGGCCATCTCCCGCTCCACATTATCATGCTCACACATATCAGTGACCTTGATAACATCAATGAGCTTGTGGAGCTGTTTGGTGATCTGCTCAATGATGGTATCCTCGCCGGAGGTCACCAGGGTCAGGCAGGAAACATCCTGCTCAAGGGTCTGGGCTACGGACAGGCTTTCGATGTTGAAGCCCCTGCCACTAAAAAGGCCCGTAACTCGAGAAAGAACTCCGGGTTTATTCTGCAACAGTACGGAAATGGTATGTTTCATCGCGGATATCCTTAAATATTAAGCCATCGTTCATGACTGAACTGTAACATTGAAGTGGTATGACCGGCATAAGGAGCCGTAACGAAATGATCAAAAGCTAATGATTCTTTCGCAACGGCTCCTAAACCAGCAGCATCTCTGTAGTAGCCTTACCCGCAGGAACCATGGGGTACACGCCCTCTTCCCTGGCAATGACAAAGTCCATGAACACAGTATTGTTAATCTTCAAGGCCTCCCGGATAACCGGCTCGACCTCGCTTGGCTTGGTCGCCCGCAGTCCCACCGCGCCATAGGCCTCGGCCACCTTGACAAAATCCGGGGCAACCTCCATGACGGTCGATGAATATTGCTTGTTATAAAAAAGCTCCTGCCACTGGCGAACCATGCCCAGATAGCCATTGTTCAAGATGGCAACCTTGACCGGCAATTTTTCCTGCCTGCAGGTGGCCAGTTCCTGGATATTCATCTGGATGGAGCCATCCCCGGCAATGTCGATAACAATCTTGTCCGGGGCGGCCATCTGGGCCCCAATAGCCGCAGGGAAGCCATAGCCCATAACCCCAAGGCCGCCGGAGGTGGCAAACTGGCGGGGCTTGTTAAAATGATAGAACTGAGCGGTCCACATCTGGTGCTGGCCGACCTCGGTGGTGATAATCGCATCGCCACCGGTCAGTTCATGCAGTTTCTGAATAACAAACTGGGGCTTGATGATATCGGTTTCTTCAACATAACCCAGGGGATGCTTGATCTTCCATTCCTTGATCTGCTCATGCCAGGGCCGGTTTTTTTCCAGACACGCTTTGGCATTGAACTCCGTGCTCCTGGCAAACCAGGCATTGATGGCGTCGAGCGCATTCTTGCAATCCGCCACGATGGGGATATCCACCCGGACGTTTTTACTGATGGAGGAAGGATCGATATCAATATGGATGATCTCGGCATGGGGGGCAAAGGCGTCAATCCGGCCCGTGACCCGATCATCAAAACGGGCGCCGACCGCAATCAGCAGGTCACAGTTAGCCACGGCCATGTTGGCAAAGTAGGTGCCGTGCATCCCCAGCATGCCCATGGACAACGGATCCGTACCCGGGAAACCACCCAGGCCCATGAGAGTCATGGTCACAGGAATGTCAAGCCTTCTGGCAAGTTCGGTAAGCTCCTCATTGGCATTGGAGAGAATAACCCCGCCGCCCGCGTAGATCACCGGTTTTTTGGCCTTGAGCATTGCCTGGCAGGCCTTCTCGACCTGACCGGGATGCGGCTCGTAGGTGGGCTTGTAAGTCCGCATGCTGATGGGTTTAAGCTCGGGATAGGTGATCCGGGTGGCCAGAACATCCTTGGGCATGTCAATAAGCACGGGGCCAGGACGACCGGTCTTGGCCAGATGGAAGGCCTCCCGAATAATAGGAACCAGCTCATCTGCGTCTTTCACCAGATAATTATGTTTGGTTATCGGACGGGTGATGCCAACAATATCAACCTCCTGAAAGGCATCGTTGCCAATCAGTTTGGTCGGCACCTGCCCTGTAAAAACAATCAGGGGGATCGAGTCCAGATAGGCCGAGGCAATGCCGGTAACCGCATTGGTGGCACCAGGGCCGGAAGTCACCAGAGCGACACCGACCTCGCCCTTCACCCGGCCGTAGGCGTCGGCGGCATGAACCGCAGCCTGCTCATGCCGGGTCAAAACGTGATGGATTTTGTCGTTTTTCATCAACTCGTCATAGACGTCGATGAGCGCCCCACCAGGATAGCCGAAGATAACTTCGACCCCATGTTCTTCCAGACACTTGAGGAATGCCTGTGCTCCTGTAAGTTTCATGTTCTGTTCCTTACCTTTGAATTCAATTCATATACCGATGGAAGTCGGATGTATCCCGAAAATATACCCCGCACAAGCCACACCCCTGGCCAGGCACCTTACAAAAAAGTGAATTTTGAAATATATTCTGAATATATTTCTTGTCAAGCACGTTTCTGACTTAAGCCTGAAAGGGCGAACTAAAAAAATACCCCGCAGCTTATCATATAAGCCTCAGACCTTACAGCTCCTTGCTGGTCAACGGCAAGCTCGCAAACTGCGGCGGGAAAACCCCGGCAGCCCGGCCCCGTCGCAAGAATTCCCGCACTGCGGCAACCCCTTCCTCTCCCAGATCAAGAGAAAACGAATTCACATATAGTCCAATATGATCCCGGAGAACCTTGTCGTCAAGCTCCTGGGCCTGTCGTCTGATATACGACAGGCCCGCCTCCGGACTGGCAAAGGCGGCAGAAACACTGGCACGGATACACCGGTCAATGGCCTGAATTTTCTCCTTGCCCAGGGATCGCTTTGCCACAATACCGCCCAACGGAAGAGGAAAGCCGGTCTCCTGCTCCCACCAGGCGCCAAGATCCTGGAGCAGCAACAGGCCATGTTTCTGAAAGGTAAAACGGCTCTCGTGGATGATTACTCCGGCATCGACCTCACCTGCCACAATGGCCGGCATGATCTCGTCAAAACGCATCACCCTGGTCGTAAGGGCAACAGGAGAATACATCCGCAGCAGCAAAGCCGCCGTGGTGTACCGGCCTGGAATGGCGATGGTCAGACGAGGCAGCGCCGCCGCAGTAATTTGTTCCCTTGCAACCAGTAAAGGGCCGCAGCCGCGCCCAAGGGCGCTTCCGGCCATGAGCAGGACATACCGGTCAAGAACCTTTCCCAGGGCATGAAAGGAAAGCTTGCTTACCTCAAGCCGCCCGGCAAGCGCCCACTCATTCAGGGTTTCAACATCAGCCAGCGCCGCCTCTGCAAAGCCCAGCGACTCGCCACCCGTCTGCCCATGCACCAGGGCATAAAAGATGAAGGTATCATTAGGGCAGGGAGAAAAGCCCAGGGTAAGCCGGTTTTTTTCTGGCGGAAGCGACACGGATTTTCTTCCTGCCTCAAGTGAGTATCAGGTGATCAACAAGCAGAGACACGGCCTGGCCACATTTGCGCACAGCCGCGGCAAGTTGCCAGTTGGCAGGGTTGCGGTCTTCCACCAGGTTGCTGACGCAGCGCACTTCAAGACAGGGGATGGCAAATTCCGCACAGACCCTGGCCACTGCTCCGCCTTCCATATTCTCACAAAGGCCGTTATGGGCCGCGTGCAGCATAGCCCCACGCCTTGCCGTGGCCGTGACCCCATTGACCGTAACAAACACGCCTTTCTTGCAACCATAATCCTGCTTCCCAAGAATTTCCCAAGCCTGGGCAAGATACCGGGGATCCAAAGGAAAAGCGACGCTGGTTGCCAATTGCCCGGCAAAGGGTTCAACACCTTCTTCATGACAGATTCCGAAATCGCCCAGAACCTCGCTCCCGGCCAGACAGATATCCAGCAAACCCGCCCCGGAACCGCCATAGGCTCCGGCCACGCCAAAATTAAGCACCAGAGAGATACCCTCTCTCCCCTCGCCCAGCCGCCGGGTAAGGCGAACCGCTGTTTCAAGGAGCCCCACCCCCGCAACAAAAAGCTCATGGGGCTGAGCGATCTTTTTCCCTGCCAGGGGCAGGGCCTCCATCTCTGTGGCGGCAACCAGAAGAATCATGAACGTCTATCAAAGAATAAAGGGCATAAACAAAGGAACCAGCTGGCTTTCCGGCTGGCCGCGCTAAAAGAGCGCCCGAAAAGAAAACTACCCGCGATACGGATGCTGCGCCTCCTCAACATGCATCACGGTCTTGATCAGATTGCCCTTGTCAAGCACGACGATCCTGGGCTTGTATCCGGCAAGTTCCTCCGGGGCATACAGGGCATAGCTGACAATAATCAGCAGATCTCCGGGCAGCCCCTTGCGAGCCGCCGCGCCATTTAAGCCAATCATCCCGGAACCGGCCTGGCCTTCGATCACATAGGTGTCAAAGCGCTCGCCATTGTTGATGTTATAAATATTCACCCGTTCATAAGGGTAAAGACCAACGGCATCCATCAGATCCTTGTCCACGGTGAGGCTGCCCTCATAGTTGAGATCGGCCTCAATCACCGTGGCCCGGTGAATCTTTGCTTTCAGCATGTATTGCAACATGATAGTTTCTCAGCCTTCCTCAAAAAGATTATCGTTGTCGATCAGGCGGGTCGCTCCGACCTTTACAGCCAAGGCCAGCACCGTCCCTTTGCCCAACACGGCTTGCGGCTGCAAGGTCGTCTGATCAACAAGACTTGCATACTCAACCGTCACCGCCGCCTGCTGCAACAACTCCTCTATCTCCCGCAGCAGCAACGTTGCCTCAACCAACCCGGCACGCACCCGTTTTCTCGCCTGGCCAATGGCCTTAAAAAGACAGAGCGCCGCCTGCCGCTCCGGGACGGAAAGATAGATGTTCCTGGAGCTCATGGCCAGACCGTCCACCTCCCGAACAATAGGATGGCCGATAATCTCCACATCCCAGTTGAGATCCGCCACCATTCTCCTTATCACTGCCAGCTGCTGAAAATCCTTTTCCCCGAAAACTGCAAAATGCGGCTTGATAAGGTGAAAAAGCTTGGCGACAACCGTGGTCACTCCGGCAAAATGCCCCGGACGGCTCCTGCCACAGAGGACATCCGTCAAACCAGAAACGATCACTCTGGTGCTGGCCTCCGGTGGATACATGGTCTGGGCCTCCGGGGCAAAAAGAACATCCACCCCTTCGGCCTCGGCAAGTTGACAATCCCTGGGAAAATCGCGGGGATACCTGCCAAGATCTTCGCTGGCCCCAAACTGGATCGGGTTGACAAACAGGCTCACCACCGTGCGCCCTGCCCTCTCTCTGGCCTTGCGCATCAAGCGCAAATGCCCCTCATGAAAAGACCCCATGGTGGGCACCAGAGCGATTGTCTCCCTGGCGGCAAGAGCCCTGTTTGCCCAAGCGGTCATCTCGGCAGGCGTACGGATGATCTCCATGACTTGCTCTGTACCGGGTCTGATCTTGCCTGATTATCCAGCAAAGGCCTAAAGCTGGCCCAGCCTGACCTGCGCCTTTTCCTTGAGCGCAGGAGAAACGCCTTCCTCTGCCAGCACCTTGCCATACATCTCTTTTGCCAGGGAGACAGCCTTCTGCAACTCGTGAATTCTAGCCATAGCCAAATAAGACTCCCCGGCAAACCCCTTGACCTTGGCCAAGTCCTGATAGGCAACAAGAGCCTCGGGCCAGGCATTCTTATTTTCATAGGCCTGAGCCAGATTCAATTGCACCAGGGGGAAAACCGGACTGGACTTGGCCAGCTCATCACGCACCCCAAGATACACCCGAACGGCCTCATCATACTGCTGCGCATCAAAGGCAAGATGCCCCAGTTCAACCTTTGCCCACATGGCAGACCCGGTTCGGGCATAATCAGCCAGAAGCTGTTGCAGAAGCTCCTTGCGTTTTTCAAGCGAACTCTGCCCCACCGCCTCGGCCAACAGAACAGCGGCCCGATCATTCTGTCTGGCAATATAATAGCTGAGAGAGGACCAGCCCAGGATTGCCAGCACACAGCACAACAGAACAATTATTATATTCCGCCGGTTATTCCTGATAAAAATAATTGCCTTGGGAGGCAGGTTGAGTTCTTCAAGCAGGCCGTGTTTCTGCAAAGGCCTGGTCAGTATCTCTTGCTGGAAATAGGTATTCTGTTCAGACATGCCTCCACCCCTCGCCGTCACACGGCTTATATTTTTCTCCTGAAACAACAAAATTTGCTGGCACTATACCTTTTTCGCCCGGAAAAAGCATCTGTCATTTTAAGCCGTTGTTCGCGGCATCCAGCCGTGGGGCGATGCTTCAGCCCCACAGTCGCAGAACAAAATACTTGTCCCGAACAGGGCGGCCATGCTAGGTAGTGAACATGCACAGCATGACCAGCGAACAGATCCAGACCGTCAGCGAACTTACCCAGTCGATCCGGGGGGTGCTTGAGGTTTCCTTTCCTTTCGTGACCGTGGTTGGCGAGATCTCCAACCTGCGCTGTCCTCACTCCGGTCATCTCTATTTCACCCTCAAGGATGAAAGCGCCCAGATAAAAGCGGTGCTCTTCAAGCCCCAGCAGCGCTATCTCGCCTGCACCCCGGCAGACGGCCTGAAGGTGGCCTGCCGGGGCCGGATCTCACTGTATGAGGCTCGTGGCGAATACCAGCTCATCGTGGACATCATTGCGGCAAAGGGTGCGGGAGCCTTACAGCTGGCCTTCGACCTGCTTAAACGCAAACTGGCCGCAGAAGGCCTTTTTGCCGGGGAACGGAAAAGGCCCCTGCCGATGCTGCCCGAAAGAATAGCCCTCATCACCTCGCCAAACGGGGCAGCGGTGCATGATTTCCTCACCATGACCGCAAAAAGATGCGCCTCTGTCGCCGTGGAAATTATCCCGGTCAGGGTACAGGGGGTCGGCGCCAGGGAAGACATCATCGAGGCCATCACCCTCTGTAACAAAAGAGGGCTCAATGATGTTATCGTCATCTGCCGTGGCGGCGGCTCCCTGGAAGATCTGTGGACCTTTAACGAAGAAGGTATCGCCAGAGCCATTGCCGGCTCACATATCCCGGTTGTCTCGGCAATCGGCCATGAGATTGACTTCACCATCGCCGATCTGGTCGCGGACTTACGGGCGCCAACCCCGACCGCCGCAGCCGAGACAGTTGTCCCCAGCCGCGGCCAATTGTGCGCCCGGCTGGACAATCTCGGCAACCGGCTGACAAAAACAGTTGCGGACAGACTGGCGATCTTCCGTCACGCCATCGAAGACCATCTTTTGATACTGGGCGATCCCACCTCACTGCTTGACCAGTCCCGCCTGAAAACAAATCATGCCCTGGCCGCCCTGCAATTCGCCTTTTTAAGCGCCATCCATCAACGCCAGCTCGCTCTTGCCGGACTCAACCAGGCCCTGGCCAGCCACGCCCCGGAACAGCGCCTCGAACATCAACGACAAAAAACCCGCGAACTGCGCCGGGGCTTACTTCAGGCCATGCGTCACCATCAGGAACACAAGCGGGCCGCCCTTGCCCGAAACGCGAGTCTCCTCCATGCCATAAGCCCATTGGCGATCCTTGGCAGAGGATACAGCATTGTCCAGCAAAAAGACGGCAAGATTATCCGGAGCTGGGCAGAGGTTCATCCGGGCGAAAACATCAGCATCACCCTTGCCCAGGGGGGGATTGACTGCGAGGTGAAAAAAATCAGCCAACACAGATGATTCCGACTGAAACAACCCCGGCCCGCCCATGTACCCTCTGTCGCCAACCGTTGCTGATTCCCCACAAAAAAAACGGCTTGCAGAATCACCCGCAAACCGTTGCTATTACTGGTCGGGATGAGAGGATTCGAACCTCCGACCCCGTGCTCCCGAAGCACGTGCTCTACCAGGCTGAGCCACATCCCGACATTCAGACTTGTCTTCCACAATTTTTCCGTTAGTCTCGTCTCCAGCAAGAAAAATTATGGGCCATTATGTACCCCAGAGCTTCCTGATACGTCAATAAAAAAAGGCAGGAACCCTTCGTAAGGAGTACCTGCCTTGCCTGTTACACACAGATACAGCAACTAAGCCGTTGTAAACAAATAACTATAACATGCTCATATCGTAAACGGCATTAGGGGGCCGTAACTAAATGTTCGAAAAATGTAATGGTTATTTTTTACGGCCCCTAAATAAAAATCAGCCTACTTTACTGATTCAGCAAGCTTGCTGCCGGGCTTAAAGCGCGCAACTTTCCGGGCCTTAATGGTGATAGCCTTTCCGGTCTGAGGATTACGCCCCTGACGGGCAGCCCTCTTGGTCACAGAAAATGTGCCAAACCCGACCAAGGTTACCTTCTCACCATTTTTCAAAGCGGTGGTAACTGCGGCCAGCATGCCACCAAGGGTTTTTTCAGCTGCAGCCTTGCTGATACCACCAGCCTTTGCCATGTTCTCGACTAATTCACTTTTGTTCATTCCTCTCCTTCCTCCTCGTGAATTTAGAGATTCTCTGCCGTCTCAAGCACCGTAACCATGTTGCCTTAGGGGCGATTTAAACTTATGTGTGGTGATTGTCAAACAAAAAAAGGCGTCTGTCAAACAAAAAATGCGATGAAATAAGAAGAAAATGGCCTACGGATGCATTTTTTTAAACGTCCTCAGACCGAAAAGCAGCCCAGCAAATCCGATCTCCCTTGTGGATCGAGCACAACCTTACGCAGCCCCAAAAACGCAAGACCTTTATTAATAGCTGAAAATACATGTTTTTTTTGTATTTCAGGCAAATCTTTCTGTAGCACGGCAATGGTTGCAATCCCTTCACAAAGGCGCACCCTCACCCCCATAAAACCCGTTTCTTGCAGGAGCGCCTCACACCGGGCAACCAGTAAAATCTTTTCCCTGGTAACCGATTCCCCTGGCGCTATTCTCGTAGCCAAACATGAAGAGGCAGGGGTATCCCAGGTTGAGAGGGCAAACTCCCTGCTGAGCAAACGGATCTCTTTCTTGGTAAAGCCAACCTCAGCCAGGGGCGTCCGCACCTTCAGTTCAGCAACAGCCTTCAGCCCTGGTCGATTCTGGCCGAGATCGTCACGGTTGGTGCCATCGCACAACACCGCACCCTCGACAAAGAATGGATCAGCCAGAAATTCCTGATAAATTTTCTTCTTGCAGAGATAACAACGGTCGGCGCCATTGGCCACGAACTCCGGCCAGCTTAACGGCTTGATCTCGATAAGATGAAAAAAGCAGCCCCGCTCCTGAACAACCAGTTTAACCCGTTCTGTTTCCAAGGGCGGCAGAAGTTCTGAACTGGCATGAAAGGCGTGAACCGACGAAGAACCCAGAGCAGCGCAGGCCGCGTGCAGAAGAAAGGCGCTGTCCACCCCCCCGGAAAAGGCGATGGCAATTTCTCTATGTTGTAAAAGTATGTTTTGCAGCTTCAGATATTTTTGGGATAAAAAAATATCCACCCTGGCAGCCCTTACTCTGAAGGCAAGGTCTGGATTGGCTTTTCAAGAAAAAACTTTCCGGTCGTTATCCAACCCTTGAGAGTCTCGGCAATTTCCCGGGCCCGCGCCACACTGGAGAGTGGAGCCGTGGGCACCATCTTGCCATTCACCTCAATCTGACCGCTCTTCAACTGCGCATAGCTGACCTCCCCGTAGTTGCGCGCCACGCCATGGGAGTAGTCATAAGAATAATCAACAATCTGGGTAAAAATCTCCGCATCGGACACCCCGGTATAAGCGGCCATCTCCTCATTCAGAATGGGAATTGGCACCCCGATTCCCACAGCCAGGGAACTCCCGTAGCCCTGCATGCTAACCCCCTTAAGCCAGCGGGCAGACATCTGCTTCAAGTCCCCCTGCACCATCAGGGTGCCTGCCGCTCTTCTGGTAGTGCCGTTTTCCGAACGCAGCGCTTTCGGATTGTGCTGACTGCCATGCCAGGTCACATAACCGATGCCACCCCCCAGAAATATCCTCGTGCCCAGACCAATAGTCTTATAAAATGGATCGTTCAACAGAGGGCTCAACTCGCCGGCGCTGCAAAAAGTCGCGTTGCCGATCTGTGGTTTCAGCGTGCCCATGTAACAATAGACGGTTCGCTCGGAAAGATTGATGGCGCAATTATAATTCTGATAGCAGTTACGGGGATTCACCAGGAGCGCATAGGGCAACTCGGCAAGCGTCACTTCTTTTTCCAGATTTTTATTGGGATAGCAATCGGTTCCATAAGCCACAGCCTTAAGCAGCACCTTTTTCCCTGCCACCAGTTCTTCAAGCACATGCCCACCGCCATAAAGAAATTCGCCGGGGAAAACCTTGTTCAAGGGATCATCCTCCGTCGGCTCTGTCGCTCCGACATAGACATCAACCGCAGCAAGCCCGGCATAGGCAGGAACATTGTTCAGCCACACCTTGAACGCCTTGGTGGTAGGATTGGAGTGGCCAAAATTGATAAACGCCCCAGAAGAACACATGGGCGAAAAGGTGCCGGTGGTGACCACATCCACCTTTCTGGCCGCATCAACCGAACCGTACTCTTTCACAATGCCGACCATCTCTTCAGCGGTGACCACCACGGCCTCGCCCGCCTTGATTCTGGCATTGATTTCTTCGTATGTCTTCTGAACCTTGAACTCAGCCATGCAAACTGCTCCTTACTCCCTCCTGATTCCGGAATAGCTAATCAGGTTATTATTGATGAACTCGTAACAACTAGAAAAAGTAACGGCAAAACGCAGAGATGCAAAGATAAAGCTGAGTTGAGCAGCTTGCCGGATTTTATGCCCTTCAGGGTGCAAACGAAACTTGATGAACTCGCAACAACCTGAAAAGCTCACAGGCCCACCACAGTAAATCAAGCGCTTACCTTATTACCCGTTGTAATCGTGGCTTTTTACGATTTCAACAAACTTATACCCTTTGGGTGCAACCTGCTGAAATAAAATGATTAAAACTTTTTGACTTTACACCACTGCTTTAAAAAACAAGTTACTACGCATCCATCATTATTAGATCCGGGTCTTTTTCTTTTGCCCGGCCAACATGGCGTACTGAACATGTTCTTCCCTCATGCTCTTCTGGTTGCCCTGCAAAGCCAACGCCCCGCCGGGAACATCCTCCGGCAGCCGTGCGGCCATTTCCTGTCTGGCAAAACCATGCTCGACCAGGGTGGCGACATCCTCCCACATGGAGGCGCTACCCAGCAAGGAAACAATAATAGCCTGACCGCCCCGCTGAAATTTGCCGACATAGGTCTTTCCCGCAGCATCCGTGTAACCGGTTTTTCCACCAACCGCGCCATCCAAAGTCCACAAGGCCTTATTGTGACTGCGCAGCACCTTGCCATCGCTGGTGCGAACCTGAGCAGTGGCCATGCGCTCGGCAAAATCAGGATTATGCATGGCCCGGTTAAAGACCGTGGCCAGATCGCGGGCCGTGGTCTGCTGGCCAGGCCGGGTCAAACCATTGGCACTCTTGCAGATGGTATTCTGCGCGCCAAGGGACTGGGCCTTTTTGGTCATCAATCTGGCGAAGGCCTGCTCGGAACCGGCCAGCTTTTCCGCCAAAGCCACGCTGGCATCATTTGCCGAAGCAAGCAACACCGCATTAATCAAATCAGCGGCCCGATAGAAGACCCCCTTTTTCAGATGAATCTTTGAGGCTGGCATGTTAGCGGCATAGGCGCTGGCTTGCACCATTTCCTTGCCATTAAGGTTCTCAACGGCAATAAGTCCGGTAAGGATCTTGATGGTACTGGCAGGCTGACCAGGCTGGTCAGCACTGCGATCGTACAAAACCCTGCCGGTTCTGGCATCCATGATATAGGCGCTGCGACAGGTAAGCTTTCCCTTCAGCTTCGCGGGAACCTCGGCTGCGACATTGTGTGGCGAAGGTAACGATTCCGCCGCCAGCTTTCGTTTCAACTCCTCTACGGAGACTCGCGCGGCATCTGTATATCTTTCCTGCTTTTTCGTTATCTTGCTCTGATCAGGCGTAAACTTGTGCAACGACCGCAGAGACACCGCCTTGGCATTTTTTGCCTGCGTTTGCGCTCCTGCCGGAGAAACAAGCAGAAAAACCAGCAAGACAACAGAAAAAAGCCGTCGGTAAGAAAAGAGACCCATAGTGTGTCCACCTTCAGGTTGAAAAGTTTATAAAAAAAGGGGGCATAATTGCAACTTCTTGAATCCTGGCTCAATATCCAGTGTCACGCCGAAGCCTTTTCTTCCTCGCTCACTCCTTGCCTGCGGACAAGATTACTCATTCCCAACAAAACATTATCCATAAGTATATTTTATACCTGGCTGCAAAATCAAGCTTTTTCTAAGGTTGTTGCTCTATCCCGTTGATCTGTTGTTTTTCCAGCCACGAAGAATACCAGACCAACCGCAGGATCTGGTGCGCCCTGCAATCAACCGATAAGCTCTACAGCATTTTCATAACCTCAGCGGGGATATCGAGCAACGGCACGACCTTGTCAACTCCGCCGGCAGCAATAGCCTCCTTGGGCATCCCAAAAACAACACAGGTTTTCTCATCCTGGGCTATTGTCTGCGCACCGGCCTCCTTCATCTTCAACATGCCCTGAGCACCATCCTTACCCATCCCGGTGAGGATAACACCAACCGCATTGGCTCCGCCGTAAGCGGCCACCGAATTGAAGAGAACATCCACTGCGGGCCGCTGATAGCAGACCAGTGGCCCGCTCTTGATATTGACATAATAACGGGCGCCGCTCCGTCGCAGAACCATATGATAATTACCCGGCGCAAGCAAAGCAGTGCCTGGCACAACGGAATCCCCATCCTGCGCCTCTTTTACCCGAATCTGACAGAGGCTGTCCAGCCTCTCGGCAAAACTGGCAGTAAAATGGGCGGGCATGTGCTGCACAATCATGATCCCTGGCGTATTGGCCGGAAGCTGAACAAGAACATCCTTCAGGGCTTCGGTGCCCCCGGTTGAGGCGCCGATGGCGATCAATTTGTTTGTCGTCTTGGTCAGAGAAAGCCTGGGCGCGTCAACCGACCGAACCGTGGCAAGATGCAGGGCCCGTTGCGCCATGTTCACCTGGGAAGCGGCCCTGATCTTTTCAGCAAGCTGGGCGCTCATGTCGCCTACCGAATAGGCCTCGCCTGGTTTACAGATAACATCAACCGCCCCGCTGTCCATGGCCTCCATGGCCAGAGCCCCGCCCGCCCTGGTCAGGGAACTGACAATAATGACCGGAAGCGGAAAATAACGCATAAGTTTTTTCAGAAAGGTGATGCCATCCATCCGCGGCATCTCCACATCAAGCGTCACCACATCAGGCTTGAGGGCGACAATCTTATCCCTGGCCACATAGGGATCCGGGGCCGTACCCACCACCTCTATATCCTTTTCGTGAGATAATTCCTCGCTGAAGACCTTGCGAACAACCGCAGAATCATCCACCACCAGCACACGTATTTTTCTCATAATTTCTTCTTGTTTCCCTGGCGCCTCAAGAAAGGACTCTCTTACCCCCAAGCCTGTCCCTTCTACCCATGTGTGCCGACAACCCAAAGCAACCCAAAATCCGTGCTGAATATACACAGTCCAGAGGCGCCAAGTAGTGTTTCCGGAGAAAAATCAGCAAGCAGGCGGGGTTGCGGAATACCCAGCGAGGCCTTGCCCTCAGGATCCAGATGACCCAGCAGACTGCCGATGGCCATATTTGCCGTTTCGGCCGCCGTATCCAAGACCTGTCTGTCCTGCACCACATCTTCCTCAATCCCGAGGAAATTCACGGTGATGTTCCTGCCAAGCTCCCAGGGGAAATAAAAAAGGAAACTACCATTACAACCACCGGAATAACTGATCGCAGCCTCGATAAACCTGCCGCAAGCAAGCTCTTCCTTTCCTGGCGCCTCTTCGGGCAGCTCCAGAACGGTAAAGAACATGGTCTCAAAGACCTCTGAAAAAGTTTCAAATATAAGCAACTGCAACTCCTCATCCATTCAGCAATCCTCCCCGGTATGTATATTTGCTGGAACAAGTCTCACATAGGGTACGCCGAACAAACAAAAAAACTCTTATGATGCAGCAGCCTTAAACTTTTCGCGATCCACCCTTATCTGCAAGGCTATCAAAAATCAATCTCCTCGCCAGCAGCCTCTGTCGGCTTCTCTTCCAGCCTGTGCGCATAGGCCTTTCCCAGCACCTCATGAAGAACAGCCTTGATCGCCTCGGGATGGAATGGTTTTTTCACATAGCCCGCAACTCCAAGCTTTCGCGCCTCTTCCTGACGAGCCTCGCTGGCCTCGGTGGAAATGAAGATCAGCGGGATTTTCCTGAACTCATCATCTTCACTGATCTTTTCCAGAAGTTCCATGCCGTCCATTTCCGGCATATTGATGTCTGACAGGATGACATCAATCCAGGTTTTAGCCAAAACAGCCAGAGCCTCTCTGCCATTGGCCGCCTCATAAAACTCCCCCACAGACACCCCGGACATGCTTACGCTCTTCTTGATCACGGCCCGCATGGTTTCAGAATCATCCGCCACCAGAATATTAAAAGACATCGCCCTGTCTCCCGCTTCCATGATTACAATCTCTTAGCTCCAATCATAAGAGCTGAGTTGAGCAGCTTGTCTGCTCAAACGAAACTTATGCCCTTTGGGTGAAGAGCTGAGTTAAGAGTTGGCCCGTTACTGCTTATATATGAAAAAGCTCCTGCGCCCGGTCGATCTCCATGAGAAGACTTGCCATGCACAACTCCAGTTGCATCGGAGTAATGCCAAATTTTTCCAGGCCTTCACCCTGTATTTTCACGGCCAGACCATCAGCTCCGACCCCGATCCCCATGCTGATGACCAGGGCATTGGCCAGGGCAACGATTGCCGTAAGATGATCCTTGTCCAAGGCATCCTGGTCATGGTGCTGAGAGATAGCCAGCTCTATCTCCTTGGGGAAATCCCACTGGCGCATGATCATGCCGCCAAGTTCGGCATGGGATGTCCCCAGCAACTCCTTTTCCGCCTCGACAAAAGAACAACCGTCCTGTACCACCTTTATCATGATCTTTTGAAAATCATCGGCGACAAAACTGCTCAAAAACCGTTTACCGATATCATGCAGCAATCCTGCGGTAAAAGCGCTTCCCTGATCCACCCCCTTGATATATCTGACCAGCTCCTTAGCCATTATGCCAACGGCAATGGAATGTTTCCACAGCTCTCCCTGATCCAGCTTGTAACCCTCTCCGGCCGCGCCTTTATAAAACCTGGCGCTGCTGCTGGTAATGATAATATTCTTGAGGGTGTCATGACCAACAATAACCAGGGCCTCATCCAGAGAAGAAACCTTGCGGGGCAGACCAAAATAAGCGGCGTTGCAGATCTTCAGCACATTGGCCGTAATCACCTGATCGTATTGAATAACCTCGGCCAGAGCTGTGGCGCTTACCTCCGGATCATTCAACATCTCCGCGACCCTCTGCGCCACCTTGGGAAAAGGAGGGACATGCTTCACCAGGGACAGTATCTCTTCCAGACGGCTCATAGCTCAAACTCCCCTCTTCCAGAAACCTTCAGATAGGTAACCCCTGTCGCGACATCCAGGCTGACCGTACGGTTCCCGGTGCCGCCGACATCTTCCTTGGCCAACATGATCTGGTTCTTCCAGAACATTTTCCGCAGAACAGCCTGGTTTCGCTTGCCAATATTAAATATCCCGGCGTTGTCCATGATTTGCGAACCACCAACCGCCTTGACGATCAAGCGATTTTTAAGAGCCCCGAACTTGTAGGTTTCCTTAAACAGCCTGGGAATCCCGGTATCCCCGAACATGAAGGGTTTAGCCTCCGCCTTTTCCTTGTCAAGGTTGGAATCAGGCAGCATATAATGCAGGATTCCCCCGACCTTGACCACCGGATCCCAGATCACCACCCCGATACAGGAACCAAGAGAATAGGTAATCAGAACATCATCCAAATTATTGCTGACCTTCATATCTGAAATGCCAACGATTATCTTCATGCGCTCCTTGTCCTGTAACCATCATTAACCAAGGCCCCTCAACCCAGGCAGCAAATCTCATCGTTTCTGATATGCGGTCGCATCAATCTGGGTAAAATCATGCTTCAGTCCGCTGATGCTTTCGGAATGGCCAATAAAAAGATACCCGCCCGGAGTAAGCGCCTGATAAAATTTATGCACCAGCTCCTGTTGGGTTTCCCGATTAAAATAGATCATGACGTTTCGGCAGAAAATAACATCTATGGCTTCACACCAGGGGAAGTCGCCCATGAGATTGAAGCGGTCAAAATGCACCATCCGCCGAAGATCTTCCTTTACCTTAACATAGCCTTCAGAGCTGCCCACCCCTTTCTGGAAATATTTCTTCAGAAAAGGCACTGGCACCTTGACAATCCTTTCTTCGGCATACACCCCAGCTTTGGCTTGCGCCAAAACCCGGGTCGAGATATCCGTAGCCATAATACGATAGCGCATTTCTGGATGCTGACTGATAAAATCCGCCACCACCATAGCCATGGTATATGGCTCCTCCCCGGATGAACTGGCGGAGGACCAGAGAAGAATCTCCTTGTTTTTCCCCCGGCCTTCCCTGACGAAGGTGGGCAAAACAGTGGCTTTCAATATCTCAAAATGGGAATTTTCTCTGAAAAATGAAGTGAAATTGGTAGAAACACAATCTATGAGATGAACAAGCTCCCCCCCGGATCTGTCATTGATGACGTAAGCATAATATTCTTTAAAGGAGTCTATCCCGGTGGCTCGCAGTCTCTTGCCCAATCGGGCGTTCAGCAGCTCTTTTTTTTCCGGTTTCAGAAAGATTCCGGTTTTTTCATACACCAGCTCGCTGAATTTATTAAACAAGTCATCGCTAAGCCGCTGATAGCGACAACCGCCTGATCCATCACTGTTCAATCCCACAAAGTCCCCCTTGTTATCCTGGCAAAGAAATCCACCTTTCAGGAGGACAACTGCTGTAAAAGTCCTTCGCCAACAACCCTGTCCACATCAAGCAGGATCTTGACCTCGCCTTTAACTTTCGCCATACCCATAATATTCTCGGTTTCAGACGAAGAGCCAAGGGAAGGCGGCGGTTCGATTTCACCGGCGACAATATTCAGAACTTCCGAAACCGAATCAACGACCATACCGACCTGCATCGGGGCTGCCTGCCCCTGAACCTCGACCACAATGACACAGGTTCTTTCATCATATTCCTTGTGACTCATGTTGAATTTAAGCCGCAGATCCAACACGGGAATGACCTTGCCCCGCAGATTGATTACTCCCTTGATATAAGCCGGGGTGTGAGGCACAGCCGTAATCTCCATAACCCCGATGATCTCCCTGACACTGAGAATCCCGACGCCATATCCCTCTTGCCCCAGGGAAAAGGTAAGGTATTTCCCTGCCAGTTCCGCCCCTTGCCCTGACCTCTGTGCTACGCTTGCTGCTTCCATCAACTTTCTCCTTTTTCATGAAAGACCCACAGAGCGGCTCCTCAACCCCAGGGGATGAAAACATTATCCAATGTTTACGCCTGGTTGCAAAAAACTCAGTAACTATCCAGCTTAATACCGTAATTGACAGAGAACCACGGAATGTAACTGCTCAGCAGTGCCACAGATGCGCGTGTCAATCGTCGGCAGAAGTGCCGGCAATGAGGCCTGCAAAGTGTGCTATTGCACATGAGCAGGTCGATGACAAAGCAGATGTGGTGCTGCTGAGCAGTTACAAAACTCAATCCGCCCTGTCGGCAATAACCCCAGCCAGATCAAGGATCAAACCGACTCTACCATCCCCGAGAATGGTTCCTCCGGCAACGCCAGGCACGTCAAGACCACCGAGATTTTTGATGACAACCTCCTCCTTGCCCAGAAGTTCATCAACCATCAAGGCGCGACGACGCCCCTCATTTTCCACCACCACCACAATGGCGTCACAGGGATCCGTATAGGTGGATGGTACGCTAAAGATCTCATACAGCCTGATAATGGGCACCAGTTCGCCGCGCACCATCAGGTTCTCCCCCCTGCCATGCACCGTACTGTAGTTTTTTCGCTCCGGATGCACTGATTCCTGAATGGCGATGGTCGGAATTATATAACGTTCACTGCCGACCCGAACAATAATTCCATCAATAATCGCCAGGGTCAAAGGCAGGCGGATCATGAACAGGGATCCCTTGCCAGGCTGGCTTTGCACCTCCACCTTGCCCCGCAGCTTTTCCACGGCCTTTTTCACCACATCCATCCCCACCCCACGGCCGGAAACATCGGTAATCCTGTCCGCCGTGGAAAAACCAGGCAGAAAAACCAGATTGTTCAACTCAAAATCAGACAGGTTGTCAGACTCGCCGACCAGACCGCGCTCAATGGCTTTTTTCCTGATTTTCAAGGTGTTAAGACCTTCGCCATCATCCTCGATCTCGATCATCATGCTCCCACCTTTCTGGTAGGCGCGAAGAGACACTTTACCGGTTTCCGGTTTACCACACTTCTCCCGGTCGGCCGGGGAAGAGATGCCATGATCCACCGAATTTCGCATCATGTGAACAAGCGGGTCATAGATCGATTCCACCATGTTGCGATCAATCTCGGTCTCGGCGCCCTCCATGATCAGATCAACCTTTTTTCCTGATTTTTTGGCAAGGTCACGGATCAGCCGGATCATCTTGTCAAAGGTCTGCTTGATGGGCACCATGCGCATGGACATGGCCGTGCGCTGCAACTCGGAGGTGATTCTGGTCAGCTGGGAAAAATCCTTGGTGAGCTTGGCGTCTGCGATCCGGGAAACAAGCCTGTTCTGACGAACCAGCGACTGCATGATCACCAGTTCCCCTACCGCATTCACCAGGGCATCAAGTTTTTCTACATCAACCTTGATGGAGGCGCCGAATTTTTTCATCCCCGAATCAACAACCGGACGGGCCGCAGGACTGATCTGGGACTGGACAGCCCCAGGAAAAACTCCCCCCTGCGCGGCCCTGGCAACGATCGGCATGGACGGGGCAGCAGTTGCGGGCTCCTCGCTTGCCACCACTTCAGTCTCTTCAGGCTCGAAAACTTCAGGCGAAAAATCCGGCGCTGAAAGAACAGCAGAATCGCCCGGCATAGGGCCAATTTCTCCCTCCTGCAATCTGGTTATGTCCGCCAGAAAGCCGCTGATATCGGGATCCTGGTAATTGGCTGGCCCATTCTGCAAAACTCCCTTGATATCAACCACCATGGATTTAAGCGCATCGCCAACGGTTAAAACGATGTCGATAACTGCGGAGTCCATGGAGCGCTGGCCATTGCGCACATCATCCAGCAGATTTTCCGTGGCATGGGCAAGCCTGTTGATGGTTTTCAGATTAAGAAAGCCGGAAACACCCTTGATCGTATGGAAAGGCCGGAAGATGTTGTTGATAATCTCCAGGTCATCCGGGCTTTGCTCAAGCTCAAGCACGTTAACCTCGATGGATTCAAGATGCTCAAAAGCCTCCTCGATAAATCCGGCCAGCAGATCCGTATCCTGAAGAAAATCCGGCAGCGCCTCCTGGGTCGGCCCGACCGCAGCAACGCCCTGCGCCTGCACCGAATCAATCTGTGCCGAGGCAACAGCACATTCTTCTTCGGCCCCAGTCTCATCTTCAGCCGCATCCTTTTCGGGCGCGGCTGAATCAACCCCGGTTAGGCCAAGGAGTACCGATGGTTGCAGCGCGACGCCGATTTGTTGCAGGTTGAAGCAAAACCGCTCAATAATTTTCTCACCTGGTTGCCCCCCCTTCCTGGCCGACTCCTGCATCTCAACAACACACTGACCAAGGAGATCATAATTTTCCGCCGAATCGGACAGCTCTCCCATAATGATTTTTTCAAGAGCCCCCTTGAAAGCAACGGCCATCCGCTGAATAACCATCGGTATCTCAGCAGCTGCGTTCCCAGGCAACAACTTATCAATCAGATCAAGCAACTCGCCGACAATGGAAAGATCCCCTGGCTCGATCATCAGAATCTTCAAGGCCACCTCATCAAGAAGATCAGACAATGTTTTATGAGCAACTGGCATGCGTGACTCCTTGCAAAAGAAGAAAAACAATACCCACCGGGACTATGGATACATGAAAGTTATTATGCTCTCATCCTGGGCAAACATCAATAAATATTGCAAGTTCTTTCTTGCCTCGCCACGGATAATGCCTTGAGGAAACCTTGAATAACTGCCTTTTCATCGCTCTCCCAAAGAAAGTAACTGCTCAGAATTCAGGAGGGCGTATTTACGCCCATCTTAAATTATGACTCCTGAATTCTGAATCCTGCGGATTTTTCAAGGTTCCCTTGAAAAAGTAACGTGCCGCGCCTGTCTTCAGGCAATAATCTCTGGGGGCAAAAAGAGCCGGAATAAAGGGCTGCTGCGACTTTCTGGCCTGTGACCGCACTTGCCGCCGCGCACAACGAAGGTTATCACCGGACTCGCCGAAAAACCACTGCTAACCACTCTGAATGTTTAACAAAAACACTACCCCCCCCTGGCGGGGCCGTGTTTTTTCATTGCAGGAAGGCAGGTTGTCCTGTAAAAGTGACGGATCATTCATCCTTTAACCAGCCTGTCCGCCGTTGCCATAAAATCATCTCGTCACCGGATCAAACAGGCAGGGGTTCTTGCGTAACTACACAAGTTACGCCCATTTTCGAACGACGACTTACCGTAAGCAGGGAAACACGGCTTGCATATTCATTCAGAAATTTTCAAGTTCCACTCCTCCTCCCTCTCCAGGATTTTTTTGATCATGGCGGCTGCCGCTCTGATAGTGGGGAACTTAACCGCCTGCGCTCCACTGGAAAGATCCGCTTCTATAATGGTCTCCCCGGAGCCCAGGTCAAGGGCGCCGGAACAGCAAAGCTCCTCGCCAGACGAAGAACAACCGGCCCCGGATGAAGCAAACCCCCTGGCACTCCAGCTGGCGGTAAGCCCGGGAATAAGCGAGCTGGCGCAAGTCAACGCCTGGGATATCCTGCCGCTGCTCAGCACCGGGGAAGAAACTGAGGCCTACGACTTCCCCGTCACCATGAACGAGCAGGTGGAATACTACCTGGATTTTTTCACGAACCGCCATCGCAAAACCTTTGCCCGCTGGCTCGCCCGCTCGGCCAGATATCTGCCCATGATCAAGGAGGAGTTCGCCAGGGCTGGACTCCCCCTTGATCTTGCCTATCTTCCCATGATTGAAAGCGGCTTCAACACCACGGCCATTTCCAGGGCCAGCGCGGTGGGCACCTGGCAATTCATGCGCGCCACCGGTCGCGACTATGGCCTGACTGTCAACGATTATGTCGACGAACGGCGCGATCCGGTAAAATCAACCAAGGCTGCGGCAGCCTACCTTTCAAAACTGTACAAGGATTTTGATTCCTGGCACCTGGCTGTGGCCGCTTACAATGCCGGAGAAGGCAGAATCAAACGGGCCATGAAGCAGTCCGAGAAAGACGATTTCTGGGCAATCGCCAAGAGTCAGTACATCCACTCGGAAACAAAGCTCTATGTCCCACAGCTCATCGCCGCCATCATGATTGCCAAGGATCCTGAAAAATACGGATTTGCCGACATTGATTATGCCGAACCGCTGGACTACGAAATCGTCCATGTGCCCAAGGGAACCCAACTCAAGGCTGTCGCGGTGGCCTGCAGTCTTCCCGAGGAGAAGATTGTCGCCCTCAACCAGCACCTGTCCAAATCCATTACCCCGCCGTCCGAAATGGCTTACCCCTTGCGAGTACCGACGGGAACAAAGGAAATAATAACGAAAAACCTGCCCAGAGTCCGCAAGGTCACAAGCACCGAATTTAATCTCCATGAGGTGGGACGCGGAGAAACCCTGACCACCATCAGCAAGAAATACAAGCTCAGCAAAACCACCCTGCTGAAGGCGAACAATCTCGAATATGAGCGCCTTTCCTTGGGGCAGCATCTAAGAATCCCCTACCAGACAACCGCCTACAAACTGACTGATGAACCTTTGCAATTAGAGCGGGCCGCAAATACCATCCCCTTGTTCAACATGCGCAAGGAATCCTCGGAAAACCAGACGGCGAAGAAAGATCAACTCAGCGAACCCAAGAAAAAAAAGAAAGGGAAGGGGAAAGCGTCAAACTCAAAAAAGAAAATTATCGCCTCACCGACAAAGGAGAAAAAAGCCGCTCCTGCCGCCAAAAAAGAAAAGAGCAAAAAATCTCTGGAACCATCTAAAAAGAAATCCGGTTCCGCCAAGAAGAAATAACCTTTTTGACAACAGCCCGAGACTGGAACAAGCTGATGAAACTTCAAGGAAAAACAGCCCTGGTTCTCGGAGGAGCAAAGGGGATTGGCAAGGCCATCGCCCTGGCCTTGGCCAGGGCGGGAGTCACGGTGATCCTCACCCACTATGACTGGCCCAAAGAAGCTGCCGCCACCCAGAAGGAGCTTGCCGCCATCGGCAGCGACCATCTGACGATCAAGGTCGATCTGCGCGAACCAGCCGCCATTCAGGAACTCTTTGCCACCCTCCGGGCGCGCTGCGGCGCCCTCCACATCCTGATCAACAATATCGAACGCGGCGGCATGCCGATTATCCACGGCCATTACACCCCCGAACAATGGGAGCTGGAAATGGCCACCACCCTGCGGGCCAAGTGGTGGGTCATGCGTTCCGCTCTCCCCCTGTTGCAGGAAAACGCCGAAGCTGCGGTAGTCACCCTTTCTTCCATTGCCGGGCTTGTAGGCCGCTCCGGCCCTGCGGGCCTGATCTTCAACGATGGCTACAGCGCAGCCAATCGCGCCATCTCCTCCTTTACGGAAACCTGGGCCAGACAAGGCGCTCCCACGGTGCGGGTCAATGAGTTGATGCTGGGATTCTTTGCAACCAGACACGCTGAACAGACCCGGGGCTGGGATCTGCTCAGCGCAGCACAGCAAGAGGCCATCCGCGAGCATATCCTGCTAAGACGCACCGGCAAGATCGAGGAAATTGTGACTGCGGTTTTTTTTCTTTTACAAGACGCCACCTACATGACCGGGGCGGTGCTGCGGCTGGACGGCGGCTATGTGCTGGGCGGCGAGAGCATCCCGCCCATGCCGCCGGGGGTGGGGTGAAAACAGGGCGGAATGTAAAAGGCAGAAGGAAAAGGGCCGTGCTTTTTTCAGGTTTTCTTGCCCCTTGCCCCTTGGCTCTTATTTCTTTTCGAGCCCCATCTTTCTAAGCAGATCCTCCACCGCCCATTTCGGGATCTGATGCAGGATCAACTCCACGGCCCTGGCCTTCATCTCCTCGTCATTTCTGGGAATTCCGCCTTCGCTGGCCGCCATCTCAGTAAAAATATCCTCGGCGTCAAACCAGCAGATTTCCTGATCGTTGGTGCCATACACGGTCAACACCCGCCGGTTGGACTCATGCAGATGCTCCTCTTCCATCACCGCGCCGACCAGCTTCTTGGCCACCTCATAGGGAATACATTGCATATCTTCTGCGTTCATCAATTTCTCCTCGATCTTTTTTTGATATCCCGCCGCACTCACTACCTCATTTTTCTGCGTTTTTCAAGCAATCCCTGCCTCTCCCCGCCGTGGTTTTTCGCCCGCTTTCCAGCTTGACGGCTTCCAGGCAGACTGGTAATACAAAATCAATCCTCACTTAAAGGTTGCCCATGCAGCACGAAACATTCATGCGCCTTGCCCTGCAACAGGCGCGACAGGCCTTGGCCGACAACGAATTTCCGGTAGGCGCCGTCATTGTCGCCGGAGACAAAGCTGTGGCCATGGGCCGACGCAAAAACAGCCTGAACGAAACAGCCAACGAACTTGACCATGCCGAGATCGTCGCCCTGAGGGATTTGCTTGCCCGCAGACCGGATATCAAGCGAGACACCCTCACGGTCTATTCCACCATGGAGCCTTGTCTCATGTGCTACAGCGCTCTGTTGCTCAATGGCATCCGCACCTTTGTCTATGCCTATGAAGACGCCATGGGCGGCGGCACCAGCCTGCAGCTGGCGCACCTTGCCCCCCTGTACCAGGACATGGCCCCGCAGGTGCGCCTCCTGCCCCATGTCCTGCGGCAGGAAAGCCTGGAACTTTTCAAGGCCTTTTTTACCAGCCAGAAAAACAACTACTGGCAGAGCAGCCTGCTGGCAGAATACACCCTGGCCCAACCCTGAGCAGCCCGCGCCATGAATCAGCCTGTCGCCAAAACCCTGCACTTCAGACCGCACGAGCGTAACATCTTCTTCCACCTCCTGACCGCCTGCAATCTCACCTGCAAACATTGCTACATCAACCCGGCCCAACACGGCACTGCGGCCGTTTCCCGCGAAACCATGGAACAATGGCTCAACCTTTTTTATGATACCCAAAAGGAAAGCAACGTCATCTTCCTGGGCGGCGAGCCAACCCTGCACCCGGATCTGATCCACGGCATCCGCCATGCCCGGGCCCTGGGCTACAAAACCATCACCGTGGACTCAAACGGCTATCTGCATCATGACCTGCTCAATCGGCTCAAACCAGACGAGGCGGTACTCAGCTTCAGCCTGGACGGGCCGACCCCGGCAGTAAACGATGCGCTGCGTGGAAAAGGGGTTTTTGCCACCTGCACCGCCAATCTGCAAAAGGCCATTGGCCTGGGCTTTGAGGTAAGCGTGATCTATACGGTGAGCCGTTTGAATATCGAGCATCTCCAGGCAATGCCCGAACTGCTGGCGCGCCTGGGCTGCAAGCGGTTTTTTATTCAGGTCATCGGTCTGCGCGGCAAATCGGCAAGCGAACAGGAGGCCAGGCTACAGGTTTCCCCGGAAGAGTGGCTGGCGGTGATCCCTGGGGTGGCCAGAGATGCGGCGCGACGGGGAATCCAGGTCATCTATCCCAAGGTTTTTCTGGAGCCGGGGGAGGAGTTTCAGTGCGCAGGCCTTGTGGCGGAGAACTACTTCATCTTCCCCAATGGCCGGGTTTATCTCTGCCCGCTATGCGAGGATTTCCCCCTGCATACCTTCCGCCTTGAGAACAATTGCCTCGTTGAAAACAGCGGGATCAACGAAAAAAGGCTTTTTTCGCTGAACATCCCCGAGGGCTGCGTGATGAACAAGCTCCTGCAACCAGGCAACCTCGAATACAGATCGGACGGCACCCCGCGCCACCGGATTTCCTGCTGCCTTCTCAAGCAGGAAATCCGGCCTTAATCACCGCATTGAAGGGCAAAGTTAAGGAAAATTCCCCAGATTTACATTCTTACACCCAAAGGGTATAAGTTTCGTTTGAGCAGGCAAGCTGCTCAACTCAGCTTTTCACCCAAAGGGCATAAGTTTCGTTTGAGCAGGCAAGCTGCTCAACTCAGCTTTTCACCCAAAGGGCATAAGTTTCGTTTGAGCAGGCAAGCTGCTCAACTCAGCTTTAACTTTTCCTTCTTCATTTTTTACGACTGCGAAGATACAACTCCTCCACCTCTTTTCTGGCCCACGGAGTTTTTCGCAGAAAAGTCAGACTCGATTTGATACTGGGATCAGCAGTAAAACACCGGATCCTGATTTTTCGACCCAACCCCTCCCAGCCATACCGGGCAACCAGCTGCTCAAGAATCATCTCCAGGGTAATGCCGTGCAGCTGGTTGGCGGACAGAGCGGACAGCACCTTCCCTGGCGCCTCCATCTTGCAACGGCCATGCCCCTCACCCCCCTGCCTGTTATTGCGGTTTGAACTTGGACTTTTCACTTTTTTTGGCCTGTTTGGCTGCCTTCTTTTCCTTCATGCTCTTCGCCGGTTCCTTCTTGACTGCTTTTTTGGTGTCCTGGGCTTTACTCATGATTGGCACTCCTGAGGGTTAAGGTTACATGCGCGCCGCGACCGACGGACTGCAATGCCATGGGAACGGCATAACTCATGTTTTTAATCATGCCTTTTTCCTTTCATTATGGCAAGCTTTACGCATAGACAGCAGGGGGAAAATCTTCATTGTTGCCTGCGCGCTAATCGTCTAATATAGCGTCTTTCCTTTTCGCTTTCGGGACGCACCCTCTTTTTCTTGGAAACAACCATGAACATAACACTACTTGATTACGGGGCCGGCAATGTCCGCAGCGTCCGCAACGCCATCAAAAGGCTCGGTTTTACCGTTACAGACGCCAAAACTCCGGCAGATATCCTGACTGCGGAAAAACTGATCTTCCCCGGGGTCGGCAGCTTTGGCAGCGCCATGCAGCGTCTGCACCAATACGGCTATGTCGAGCCTCTGCTGGAATACCTCCGGGCCGACCGCCCATTTCTAGGCATCTGCCTGGGGTTGCAAACCCTGTTCGAGGGAAGTGAAGAGGCCTTGGGCGTGGCCGGATTGGGGATCATCAAGGGCCAGGTACGAAGGTTCACCGAAAAAACCCTTTCCGTGCCGCAGATCGGCTGGAACGGCATCCGCATCAGAAAGCCTTCCCGGCTCCTTGCCGGGTTCAAAGAGGAAAAGCTCTACTTTGTCCACTCCTACCGGGCTGCCATTGAGGCCGGCAACGAGGACTGGGTGCTGACCACCACCAACTACGGCGAGGAATTCATCAGCGCGGTGCAGAAGGGCAAGGTGGCGGCCTGCCAGTTTCATCCGGAAAAAAGCGGCGCGGCCGGACTGACAATTCTCAAAAACTTTCTGGAAGCCACAGACCTCTCCACTCCAGTCAGCACCATCAATCCCGCCACAAACCCAACTGAAACAAGAATCGCCAAAAGAATCATCGCCTGCCTCGATGTGCGCAGCAACGACAACGGCGACCTGGTGGTGACCAAGGGCGACCAGTACGATGTCCGCGAAGCCCAGGGCGAGGTAAGAAACCTCGGCCGACCGGTGGAGCTGGCCCGGCGCTACTATGAGGAAGGCGCCGACGAGATCACCTTTTTAAACATCACCGGCTTTAGGGACTTTCCCATGAAGGATCAGCCCATGCTTGAGGTGCTGCAACGCACCTCGGAACAGGTCTTCGTGCCGCTCACCATCGGCGGCGGCATCCGTGAATTCACCGACTCAGAAGGAAAACACTACTCGGCCTTGGACGTAGCTGCGGAATATTTCCGCTCCGGGGCCGACAAGATCTCCATCGGCAGCGATGCGGTAATCATTGCGGAGGAATACCTGAAGAGCGGGGAAAAATCCGGAGCCAGCTCCATCGAGCAGATCTCGGCGGTGTACGGCAACCAGGCCGTGGTGATCTCCATCGACCCGCGCCGGGTTTATGTAAAATCACCCTCCGACACCCCACGCCACACCATTAAAACCCGCTTCCCCGGGCCAAACGGCGAAGAGTATTGCTGGTACCAGTGTACCGTGAAAGGCGGTCGGGAAGGACGCGAGGTGGATGTTGTGGAACTGGCCACCTCCTGCGAAGAACTGGGGGCCGGGGAAATTCTCCTGAACTGCATTGACAAGGACGGCACCAATTCAGGTTTTGACCTCGAACTGATCAATCAGGTGCGGCAGGCGGTCTCCATCCCGGTTATCGCCTCAAGCGGCGCAGGCAAGGTGGAGCATTTCTCCGAGGTCTTTGCGGAAACCGGCGTGGAAGCGGCCCTGGCGGCGGGGATCTTTCACCGGCAGGAGGTGCCGATCAGCGCGGTAAAAGAGCATCTGCGAGGCAAGGGGATTGAGACGCGGTAGCTTTTTCCCTTGATATTTATGCCACGAAAATCAGAATATCAAGCCTGCCCCCGTTCTTTTCCCCAGCTTCCGCTGACAGGCCATTTTTTCTACCCCTTGGAGCCGGACCACCAGAGCCAAAATGCACGAAGCCAACCCCTTTGTCAGCCAGGCGAAGACTTACGATGACTGGTTTACCCGGCATCCGGCCCCCTACCAGGCCGAACTGGCCGCGATCAGCACACTTCTGCCCACCAAAGGCAAAGGCCTGGAGATCGGGGTCGGCACCGGCCGTTTCGCCGCGCCGCTTGGGATCGGCCTGGGGGTGGAGCCGGTTCGGGCAATGGCCGCAATCGCTCAGACCAGAGGGATTACGGTAGTTCAGGGGGTAGCCGAGGCTTTGCCCTTGGCGAACGGCCTTTTCGATTTCGCCCTGATGGTGACGGTTGATTGCTTCCTTGATGACCTGACGCTGTCTTTACGGGAGGCGAACCGAGTGCTTGGGGCCCAAGCCTGCCTGCTCCTCGGTTTTATCGACCGGGAAAGCCGACTGGGACTAAAATATCTTCGGGAACAAAAAAAGAGCCGCTTTTACCGGCAGGCCAGGTTCCATTCCCCGGCAGATCTGGAAAAATCCCTGCGGGCAGCAGGCTTCGGAACCCTGCATTGGCGGCAGACCCTGCTGCCTGAACCAGCCTCGGCAGAACAGGTGCTTACAGGTTATGGGCAAGGCGGTTTTGTCGTGATCCGGGCAGAAAAAGGATGATGCACCCATGACTTATCAGGAACTACAGGCAGCGCTGGAAGTCTTTGGTCTCGACGAAAGGGCCTCACTCCAAGAGATCAAGAAACGCCACCACGCGCTGGTCAAGATTCATCATCCTGATCAGGCCAGGCAGGATAGCAGTGACGGGGAGCAAAGCGACCCCGAGCAAATCAGACGGATCAACACGGCCTATGGACTCATCCTCGATTATCTGAAATCCTACCGATTTTCCTTCAGCGAAACGGAGTTTTATCGCCAAAACCCCGACCAGCACCTGCGCCGACAATTCGGCCACGATCCTCTCTGGGGAAAGTAGTCTGCCCCCCCCTCTGTGCCGCACGGAAGCAAGGGGCCAATATTGTTTAGCCGAACTTCAGACACAAAAGAAAAGCACCCAACGGTAATCCGCTAAGTGCTTGTTTTTCCTTGGTGCCCAGGACGAGAATCGAACTCGTACGGGGTTGCCCCCGAGGGATTTTAAGTCCCTTGCGTCTACCAGTTCCGCCACCCAGGCATGATACTCAACTCAAACGGCGATGTACCATATCACCCGGTAAAAATCAACAACGGTGCGTCTCTGCTTTTCTCTCAGGGCACTTAGCCGTGTTCCGCGAAATACTGCACCCGATAGGTGAACACATCCAGCCCTTCTGATCGCCAGGCCTCGGCGGGCAACCCCGCCTTGTGGCAGAGGTGGCTTAAAAAATCCTCCGGCCTGGGCAGCTGCTCCCAGACCTGTGGCAAAAAGGTGGCGCCCTGTGCGCCCTTTCGGAGAATGACCCCATCGATCCCTACCTGCAAGGAGCGGAGCAGATCCGCGGCATCAGCATAGGCCAAGGTGGTCGGCTCAGTGAGGATGCTGATCTCTAGCTCGATTGCGGCCAGTTCATTTTCCCTCACCGGACTGAATCGAGAATCATTAAAAGCGGCATGAAGGGCATTGCGCTTCACACTCTCCACAATAGATTCAAGGGCGGCAAGGCTGCCGATACAGCCGCGCAACTCACCATGCTCTTTCAGGGTGACAAAGGTTCCCCTCTTGCCTTGCAGCTCCTGATCCCGCAAGCTGGCCGCGATATCGCCCCCCGGCTCGTGAGCCTCCAGGCCAAGTTGCCGGGCGATGGTCTCCCGCGCCAGCCAGAGCAATGCCTTCCCCTGTTCTTCTGTCAGGCCCGCAGCCTGTGCGCTCTCATCCTTTGCCATACTCCTCTCCTCTGTACTTTCTTTGTCACCGTTCAGGCCGCACCACAGCTGTGAAGGTGGCCTGTGCTGCAAGGGACAATAAAAAACCCCGGCCAAGACCAGGGTTTTTTGCAACAAATTCAAAACAATATCATCAGCAACCGCAAGAACCGCCGCTGCCGCAGGAACTGCCACAGCTTCCACCGCCCCCGCCCCCGAGAGGCTTGGCCGAGGAGATCCCAAAACCGGAACGGGGCCCGGCCTCGATGAAGTCTACCTTGATGACCCCACACTGATTGCTGAGATTATTATCCAGCAAGAATTTAATTCCACCATGTTCATACGTTGCATCATTTTCTTTTGGCTCATCCAGAGCCAATCCCAAAGAGGGCCCAGATCAACCGCCCTGCATCAGGGCAACACGTACGGCAGAATCGATATTATTATCGGCCAGATACGCTTTCAATTTGACAACCGCCTGCTCTGTTACTTCAAGCATCCTGTGATCTCCTCATCAAAAGGTTCATAAAAAAAATATCCGGCGCTGAGAGACCGGTAAGAAAAAAGTAATTTCAGTCTTTTCTTATCAAACAAATTAAGAAATATACCCGCATAAGTCAAGGCTGGTTTTTTGTTTTGCTCTCCGCCTGATTCAGGCTATAAACAAAAGGAGAACTCCCTTGACCAATAGAATTTTTTTTCCGTCACTTTGCGAGGTTGAACAGATGAAAAAAATCGTTATATCCACCGGCGGCGGCGACGCCCCTGGCCTGAATGCGGTTATCTACGCAATAACCAAATCCGCCCATTACCGGGGCTGGGAGGTCTATGGCAGCCACAGCGGCTACAAGGGCCTGCTCGACCCGAATGAACTTGTTCGTCTCACCCCGGAGATCGTTGAGGACATCACCCCCACCGGCGGCACGATTCTCGGCTCCACCAACAAGGGCAACCCCTTTGCCATGCCGGTAAAAAATCTGGCCGGCGAGGTGCAGCTCCGCGATGTTTCCGACCTGATCATGCAAACCTTTACCCGCATGGGTTTTTTCTGCCACATTGCCGTGGGCGGCGACGGCAGCCTGGAGATCGCCCACCGTTTCGCCACGGAAAAGGGGATGCCGGTGATCGGGGTGCCAAAGACCATTGACAACGACCTGCAGGCCACCCAGAGAACCTTTGGCTGCGACACCGCCGTGGCCACTGCAACCGAGGCCATCGACCGGCTGCATTCCACCGCCAAATCCCACGACCGGGTCATGGTGGTCGAGGTCATGGGCCGGGATTCCGGCTGGATCGCCCTCAACTCCGGGATCTCAGGCTGCGCCGATGTCATCCTCATCCCGGAGATCCCTTTTGATATCGAAAAAGCCTGCGCCAAGATCAACGACAACGAACTGCATCACAAACATTACGCCATTGTCGTGGTGGCCGAAGGGGCCAGGGCCAAGGATGCCGAGGTCATTCACAAGGCCACCGATGCCCATGAAATCGGACGTCAGGAGATTCTTTTGGGCGGAGTAGGGGATTGGGTGGCGCAACAGATCAGGGAGAAAACCGGCAAGGATACCCGTTCCCTGGTGCTGGGGCATCTGCAACGCGGCGGCTCGCCCACCACCTTCGACCGGATGCTGGCCCTGCGCTTTGGCGGGGCGGCGGTGCGCCTGGCCGAACAGGGAATCTTCGATCACATGGTGGCGCTGTCCGCCACGGATATTGTTGCCGTTCCCCTGTCAGAGGCGATCAAAACCCGGAAAAAAGTGCCCCTGGACAGCGACAAGGTGCTGACCGCCCGGGAAATCGGCATCTGCCTGGGAGATTGAAGATAGTGAAGAGTGAAAAATTCAGAGTGAAAAGTGAACGGCACCGACAAGATCCAAGGGCGAGGGAGGCAAGCTTTTTTCCTTTAACTTTTCACTCTCCACTCTTCATTTTTCACTATCTTCCGCCAGTCTCTCCATATAGACCTCCCACTCGATGGGCAGCATGGTTTTCTTTAGATTATTGCATTCCTTGCAGCAGGCGGCAAGATTGCCCTTGGAGCTTGTCCCTCCCCTGGCCAGAGGGACGATGTGGTCCATGGTCAGCTCCTTGGCCGGGGTCTTGTTGCCGCAGTAGTAACAGAGGCCCAGAGAAAGCCTGGTCTGCCACCATCTGCTCTTCCTGATCTCCCGCGCCTTGGCTCGTTCGCGGCGGATATCCTCCTCGGCCACTCCCTCGCCGTACAGATTTTCTTCCCCGCTCATGGCGCCACCTCCCCCAGAAGAATCTTCCGCGCCGCCCCCACCAGATAGAGAGACCCGGCCACGCAGATCAGATCCCCGCTTTGCGCCAGATCGGCAGCCAGGGCCAGGGCCTCGGCAACCGTTGCGGCGGACTGCGCCTTGCTGCGTTCCTCTTGAGCCAGGATAGCGATAAGCTGCTCCGGCGTTGCCGAACGCTCGCTTTCCGGTCGGGTGAAGATAAGCCGGTCAGCTAGAGGAGCAATGGCGGTGAGGGTTGCGGCCACATCCTTGTCCGCCATGCAGGCCCAGACCAGAATGAGCCGGTCGTAGCAAAACTCGCTGAGCAGGGCATCTCGCAGGCTCTCCACCCCGGCGGGATTATGAGCGCCGTCCAGCAGATAACGGTGTAAAGAGGGGGGTTGTTCGATGGCGGCCTCGGCAGGACATTCCACCAGGGTTCCGTCCGCAAGACAAAAATATTCAAGGCGGCCTGGCCAGGCCACGGAGAGCAATCCTTGCCGGATCGCCTCTCCGCTTACCGGCAAACAAGCAGAGATGATTTCCAGCGCGGCCAGAGCCAGGGCCGCGTTGTCGATCTGGTATCTTCCCTGAAGACGGCAGTGGATCCCGGCAAGGGAGTGGCTGTCATCGATTCCCCTATATTCCCAGTTTCCCTCAGAACCACGAAGCCCGGCAAACTCCCTCCCCAGTAAAAACAGAGGCGCCTGGCGTTCCTGACAGACCTGCGTCACCACCGTCAGACTTTCATCCGCAGCCAGGCCGGCAACCACAGGCACCCCGGGCTTGATGATCCCGGCCTTTTCAGACGCCACCGCCGCCAGGGTGTTGCCCAGATACTGCTCGTGATCCATACTGACGTTGGTAATCACAGAGACCAGCGGGGTTATTACGTTGGTGGCATCAAGCCTGCCGCCTAAGCCAACTTCCAGAATGGCCACCTCCACCTGTTCCTCGGCAAACCAGAGCAGGGCCAGGGCAGTGGCGAATTCGAAATAGGTGATCTGCCCCTCCCCCAGCGCCTCGCGGATTACCCTGGCCTGCCGGGCGAACACCTCTTCGGAAATAAAGCGCTCATCGATCCGGAAACGCTCCCGTACACAGCTCAAGTGCGGGGAGGTATACAGCCCAACCTTATAGCCTGCCCTGGTCAGAATAGTTCGCAGGGTTGTGGAAACAGAGCCCTTGCCGTTGGTGCCCGCCACATGCACGAAACGCAAGGCCCGGTGCGGGTTGCCCACCGCCTCGAGAAACTGGCTCATGCTCTCAAGCCCCAGTTTGATCTTGAAGAATTGCAGGTTATCGAGAAAGGCCCAGGCCTCCTGATAATTCATGGCGCCAACTCCAGTTTGGCATAGTCAAGATGCAGGGTCTTTCTGCCGTGCCGTGAGAAGAGAATCTCCACCGATTTGGGGCTGATGATCTTTTCCACCACGCCCTCCCCGAAAAATGGATGCCGCACCTGGCTGCCGAGCTTGATCTTCGGGGCTAGCTCAGCCCCGGATGGACTCGTTGGTGAGACAGATCTGCTCGGCGGAATGCGGTAATCAGGCCGCTCATTCTTCTCCCCCCCGTAGGAGCAGGCGGAAGAATGCGGCTGCCAGGCGGCAGCGGCAGGCGACTGGGTCAGGCCATGGGGCAATTCCTGGATAAAGGGAGAAGGCCCGCCCGCAGCCGAGGAAGAATCGTAGGACATAATCTCTTGGGGGTAAACCAGATACAGCTGCTTTCTGGCTCTGGTCGCGGCCACATAGAGCAGGCGGCGCTCCTCTTCCCGGTGGGGCGGAAGCACGGCCTGGGCCGAAGGGAAGCGGCCCTCAGCCAGATTGATGATAAAGACCGTGTCCCATTCCAGGCCCTTGGCCGAATGAATGGTGGAAAGCACCAGCCGCTTGCCCCCATCCTCCGCCACCGCCCCGGCCTGAGGCGGATCGAGAGAGGCATCGTCGAGAAAGACCTGTAACTCAGCATACCCTCCCATCACCCGACCCAATTCGTCCAGATCCCGGCGGCGTCGGGGATAATCATCATGGTAGAGTCGCTCAAAAATGGGCTCATAGTAGTCCATGATCCGCTCAAACATCTGGCCCACGCCCATCTCCGGCTGCCTGAGATCTTCAAGTATCGCCAGCAGCTCCGTCAAACCCTTGGCCCAGGTTTTACCAGCCGGGTATTGCTTAAGGGCCGTTAGAGGATCATCCGCACTCTTGACCCGGCTCAGGATATTCTGGGCCGTCTTGGGCCCCACCTTGTCGAGCTGCAGCAGAAGCCGGTTCC
>MGTC01000042.1:57111-61273 GCA_001799255.1 Deltaproteobacteria bacterium RIFOXYD12_FULL_55_16 | reverse complement strand
CAAACCCCGGATGGCCGCTATCTTCTCACCGGCAAGCTCACCGGCAAAAAGCATCCCCTCACCCCGCCCAAAGCCGGGGTCTGCGATTATCAGGGCCACAAGCGGCTTGGCTGCGCCTCCTGCCATTCCAGTTGGATTCCCCAATGCTACGGCTGCCACGTCAAACGAGATATGAGAGAAACCCACCTGGACAAGCTGACCGGCAAGGAAACCCCAGGCTGGTGGGAGGAGGGCCGCTCCTATCTCCGTTACGAAAAGCCCATGCTGGCCGTATGGAAGGACAAAATAGTCACCGTCACCCCCGGCTGTCAGGACATCGTGACCCTGATCGACAAAGAGGGTAAACCGGCAGGCGCCTTCAACTCCCTGACCATGGCGGCCCTAAGCCCGCACACCACCCAGAAGGCGGGCCGCACCTGCGTTGACTGCCACACCAGCACCAAGACCGTGGGCTTAGGCGAGGGTACGGCCTGGAAGGAAAATGGTCAATGGCGGTTCAACGGGGTTGACCAGGGCCTGCAAACCGAGGCCGGCCCTACCCCGCCCCTGGACGGCTATGTGAACATCGAGGGCAAGGCACTGCAAAAAAGCGCCCGCCCGGATCTGCGCCCCTTCAACAAGGGGGAGCTGGCCCGTATCCTGCGGGTAGGGCAATGTCTGCCCTGCCACAAGGATTACAACGACAAGATTTATCGGGATTATAAGCCGGAGCGGAAATGCCCGGTGTTTGATGAGGAAGGCGGCGGCAAACGAAAGTAATCCACGCGCAATTCATATATAATGTTGACACGTTATGTAAAATGCAAACCCTGAATCAAAATGTTGACGCTAAGCGGAACCAGTTCGGCGTTTTTTGCTTTTGAGACCACCACCTGGATGAAAAACTTATTCTTTACTCTTCTGCTTTTTAGCGCAGCCCTCATGGCTGATGGCTGCGCCACAATGCAACAGCCCCGCTCCGAGGCGATTACGGAGCTGGGGATTTACAAGATCAGCACGCCTGGTTCATCGAGAAAGATTCTGGCCGAAACGATGAAAAATGCCATCGCGCAGTGCGACCAGGAGGATAAGCACTATCTCTTTGTCAGGAATATCTTCCCGCAGCGCAGCACCCTGGGCCACGACACAGGTTCGTATACCCTCTATTTTACCTGTGTCGAGGCAGAAGACCCGCGCCTGAAGCAACAACGAAAATCCCGGCAACAGCCCAAGGAAGAAGAGGCTGTTGAAGAGCAACCGGAGCAGAAGATCCCCCACATGGATCAGAACCAGGTGCAACCGGAGTCGCCCTCCGCCGAGAAAATTGTCCCGAAAAAGGAAAAAACCCCTGCGCCGCAACAGGAGGCAAGCCCTGCCACAGAACCGGCCAGGAAGAAACCGGTGGTTCGCCCCGGCAAGAAAGCTGCTCCTGGCTCTAAGAAACAGCCTTCCTCACAAAAAAAGAATAATGAGCCGCAAAAGACGGACGAAGAACAGTCGCTCAGAAAAAATCCCGGCCCTGGAGAACTGGAAGACCTGCGAAAGGATGGCTCCGATCTCTACGACGAGCAGAGGGACTCCCGGATCATCGAAGAGGCTCTGGCAGGGGAGGATCCCCTTTATATGGAAAATTATCTCAAGAGAAGGCTGCGCAAGAAAAAGAAGACCAATTGATTTCTCTAAGGTAGATTATTGACTTTGCCGGGAAACCGCAAAAATTAAACTGTGAGGATTTCCATACCGTGACCACGCTTGACATCCGCCTTGTCCGCAAGATCAGGGCTTTTCCCTCCTGCCAGGGAAAAGCTCCGTGAGGACTATCCCCCGGCACCCCGGCAGGACTCCCAGCCTGGTTTTTGCCAACGCCACAGGCGAGATCACGGACTTTCCCGAGCTTGACATGGCTGGCCGCAGCGGCAGCCATTTTTTTCGGCCAGGGCTTGAAGACCTTATCCCCCTGCCCGAGGGCAGCGACATTTTCGTGCTGCCAGGCCGCAACCCGGTGGGCATCGACCCGGAAACCGGCGAGCCGCTCCTGGTGGCGGAAAACCCCGTGGATCCCGCCGCCGGTCTCCAGGCAGTGGCGGCCTTCATGTCCCCGGCCCATACCGCCATCCACTGGGCCGCCTTTGCAAAGAGCAGCTCCGGCCTGGCCCCGCTGCCGCTTTTCGCTTACACTGCGGTGGGTTGGCTCGATGATCGGTTCTGGGTCAGCGCCTTCCGGAGCGACCCGGACAAGCGCCAGGAGATGAACCGCTTCCAACCGGAAAAACTGGCGCGCCGCACCGGGCAGTGGCTCAGGCAACACGAACAGAACCGGCTCGTCCAGCACCTGGGCAAATGCTGCTTAACCTATCGCTGTCCGGCGGCAATCAATTATTTCCTTCAACAGTTCGAGGCGCCGCTGCCCACCTCTCCGGTCTGTAACGCCCAGTGCCTTGGCTGCATCTCGCTCCAGCCCTCGGGCTGCTGCCCCTCCACCCAGGAGCGAATCACCTTTGTGCCCACGCCTAAGGAGATTGCCGAGATCGCTGTGCCCCATCTCAAGGCAGTCAAAGGCGGAGTGGCGAGCTTTGGCCAGGGCTGCGAGGGCGAACCGCTGCTCCAGGCCGAGACCATCGAAACGGCTATCCTCCTGATCCGCAAACAGACCGACCAGGGCACCATCAACCTTAACAGCAACGCCTCCCTGCCCGAGGCTGTGGCCCGCCTGGCCCATGCCGGGCTGGACAGCCTGCGGGTCAGCATGAACAGCGCGCAAAGCCTTTACCACCAGCGCTACTACCGGCCCAAGGGATTCAACCTTGATTCGGTCAAGCAGTCGATCAGAATCATGAAACAGCATGGCCGCTTTGTTTCACTCAACTACTTCATCCTGCCCGGCTTCACCGACGATCCGGCGGAGTTTGCCGCCCTGTGCGAGCTGATCGCTGAATATCAGCCGGACTTTCTTCAGCTTAGAAACCTCAACATGGATCCGGACTGGTATTTTGAGGCCCTTGAATTTACCGAGGCTGGCGCGCCCATGGGCATCCGCGTCTGGCTCAAACAGTTAAAACAACGCTTTCCCCGGCTGCGCTTCGGCTATTTCAATCCGCCCCTGCGCTGAACCTGCCTTTCACAGGACGAAGATGACCGCCGCCATAAAAATCCTTTTCTTTCTCTTCTGGGGCAACCTGTTGCCGCCCTTGGCCAACCTGGCTCTAGGCGACCGTCTGGCCCGGCCCGTGGATCTTGGCACGAACTGGTTCGATGGCAGGCCGCTCTTCGGCTCCCACAAGACCATCCGGGGCCTCCTGATCAGCCTCGGCGGCGGCGCCCTGGCCTTCCCGTTGCTTGGAGTTTCCTGGCAGACTGCGACTTGTGCCGCAGCCCTGCTCATGGCAGGCGACCTGCTTTCCAGCTTCATCAAGCGACGGCTGCGTCTGGCCAGCGGCGAAGCCGTCTTCGGGCTGGATCAGATTTTCGAGGCAGGGCTGCCCGCCCTCTATCTGAGCCCCCGGATGCAGGTTCCTCTCTGGCAAGCGTTCCTGATCCTGATCGTCTTCATCCCCGTGGCCCATGCCGGAGCCCGTTTCTGGAAATACGTCCTCTTCAAACCTCCCATGGAAAACTATTCCCGCTTTGTCCGCTCCACCGTGCGGCTGCGGGAATGGCGCGCCTGCCACCAGCCCCTGGCGCGCTGGCAGGTCTGGTTCAATCTCTCCTCCCTGCTCTACAACCAGGTGCTGGTAGCCACAGCCTTTCGGCTTCTGGGCTGCTACGATCGTGGCCTTGCCAATGCCCTCAAACCGGAGTTGAGCAAACACGAAATCGCCTGCCCCGCCCTGCCTAAAGCCTTTGACGGCTTTACCATTCTGCTGCTCACCGACCTGCATCTTGACGGCTTGCCGGGACTGGCCGATATTATCCTTTCCCGCCTCGGGGAGCAAAGCTTCGACCTCTGCCTGATCGGCGGCGACATTCGCATGAAAACTTACGGCCCCATGGCCCCGTGTCTCAGAGAGCTGCGACGGCTGCTGCCGCATATTCGGAGCAGGCACGGGATCTTCGGAGTACTGGGCAACCATGACTGCATCGAGATGGTTCCTGATTTCGAGGAGGCGGGGATGCTGATGCTGGTCAACGACGCGACGCAGATCAAACGAAACGGAGAGATTCTCTGGCTGGCGGGCATCGACGA
>MGTC01000042.1:45509-57068 GCA_001799255.1 Deltaproteobacteria bacterium RIFOXYD12_FULL_55_16 | reverse complement strand
ATCCTGCTCGCCCACTCGCCCGAGGCCTGCCAGAAAGCAGCCCGGCATCAGGCGGCCCTCTATCTCTGCGGCCATACCCATGGCGGCCAGATCTGCCTTGGCTCGGGAACGCCCATCTACACCAACAGCCGCGCCCCCCGCTTCACCGCCAGAGGACACTGGCAATACCAGGGCATGCAAGGCTTCACCAGCCGGGGAGTCGGGGCTTCCGGCACGCCGCTGCGCTTCAACTGTCCGGGGGAAATCGCCGTCCTCACCCTGCGCGCCGCGCCAGGCCAACCAGCAACGGACAAACTTTAGGTGCTCAAAATTGATGCAATCGCTGTCAATCATCGGCAGAAGTGCCGATAATAAACCGCAATTGCATCGGGTATCACTTTGCAACTCCTTGATTTCGTGTCACGATCCTGTTAACTTTTTCTTTTTTTGTGAGGGCATCAAGATTCCACTTTGCCGCGCAGAGCTTTTACCCTGCCCCGTTTTTCCTTGCCTTCCAGGCGTTTTTCCCTGGAGCTGCGAGAGGGCCTGGTGGGTCTGCGCTTACGCTCCTGCCTGCCCGCCTCTCTGATAAGTTCCCCCAGCCGTTCCAGGGCATCGGCCCGATTCTTTTCCAGACTGCGAAACTGCTGCGCCTTGATAACGATCTCCCCGTCCCTGGTAAGGCGCTGGTCGTTCAAGGCAAGCAGCCTCTCCTTGTAAAAATCAGGCAACGACGAGGCGCGAATATCAAAGCGCAGATGCACGGCGGAGGAAACCTTGTTGACATTCTGCCCCCCGGCCCCCTGGGCCCGGATAGCGGTCAGCTCAATCTCGCTTGCCGGAATTATGATAGTATCTGAGATTTGCAGCATGGCTTGAACTCTACGGTCATGACAACCATTCAGCAGCGACAAAGCAGAGCTGAACACTCACCCTTTTTTCGGTCTCCGGCCCAGCACCGCCCGCAATTCATCATATTCACGGGTCAGCCCGAAAAAGAAGAGCAGAAAGAGATAGATGGCTATAGTGACCGCGCTTACCACCGTCAGGTGAACAAAGGACTGCAGCCTGATACTTGCCCCGCTCAACAAGGCCCATCCCGCCGGTGACGACAACCAGACAGAGGGCGCCCCCGCCACCGCCGCCAGCAGCGTCGGCAGTAAAACCAGCTTCAGCACCCGCCCGTCAGCCACCTGCAACTGCCGGTTGAACCGGATCATGAAATAACCGCTGCCAATAATCAGCGCGATCAAGGAGGAAACAACCGCGCCAGACAGACCCCATTGCCTGATCATGAAAAAGCTCAAAACCAGATTGATTACGCTGATAAGGATACCGCTTTCCATTTCGTAACGGGGGATGCCGATGCCGCGCGACATCAGCCGTCCGACGCCCAGCACCAGATAAACGGCGAAACCGACCACCAGGAATCTGGCCGCCACCGCCGCCGCCTCAAAACCTTCCTTTCCCAGCCACAGGCGAATCAAATGTTCAGCATGCAGCACCACGATACAGGACACCGGCATGATGAGCAAGGCAACGATACTCGTTCCCCGCAGGTAGAGCTGCCTGATCTCCTCATCCCGGCCAGCGGCCTGCAACTGTGAGGTGGTAGGCACCAGGATGGGCAGAACAATGGCGACCAGCGAATTGGTGGTATTGGCGATCTTGCCCCCCACCTCATACATACCCACCAGCGCGGTGCTGCGGAAGATCCCAAGAAAAACCTTGTCTATCTGGGCGTTGATCACCTCCGCGATGGCCACCACCTGGATGGAAAGCCCGTACTTGAACAAACGCTGGAACATCTGGAAGGTCTGTCGGCTGACACTGAGCCGCAATTGCGGCGCCAGCCGGAAAGCGATCAGCACGATGATGCTCAGATCAAACAGGGCATAAACAAGCGCATTAAAAGCCAACCCCGGCAAACCGAAACCTGAATAGAGCAAGAACAGCAGTCCGCAAAAACTGAGCGTCTGGGTACAGCTCAGCGACACATTAAGGATGTCGTAACGCAACAGCCCGGTGATTACACTTCTGAAAGGAGAAGCGGCCAGACGAAGACACATGACCGCTATCAGGGCGAAATAAACAAAGGCGACCTCGGCGGCGGAAACTGCGGCAAAATCAAAATGCCCCAGCAGCCAATCCTTGAGCAGCAGGCCCAGCAGGGCGAGCAAAGCGCTAAAGGCAAGGTAGAAAAAAAATCCGGCGCTGACCACGCAGGATAGTTGCTCGTGCTCCTCCTTGACATGGTATTCGGCGATATGCTTGTTAAAAGAGGTGCCAACCCCCATTTCCGCCAGGGAGAAATAAGCGACAATCGCCTCCAGCAACACCCAGGCCCCGAAAGCTTGCACTCCCACCTGGCCGATGATATACGGGGTGGAGATCAAGCCAAGAGCCAGACTCCAGCCCCGGCCCAGAACGGCGAAAAAGGCGTTTCGACGGATCGTGTGTTTCACCGGCAACAAGCTCCGCAGTTAAAGATAAAAACCCTCAAAAAGCTTCTCACCCAAGACCGTCAGCTTTGATTCTTTTAACCAATAGAACTGTGAATTGCCAGCAAAAACCAGAATCGCCCCCGCGTCCTTGACGTTGGCCAAAAAGCAGAGTATTAGAAAGCTCTGAGCCCAGGAGGGGAAGTGTCAAAAAAGATGAACGGTGACATATAGTTGGACAAGATACTGACTCAGTTTGCCTCTCCTCTGGGCCTGGCCTTGACTTTGAGCCTGGTGGGGCTGCTGCTGTTGCCTGGCCGACGCCGACTGGCCGGTTCAGGCCTGCTGCTGCTGGCGCTGACCGGGCTGGGCCTGAGTTCCCTGCCTGTGGTAGCCGACACCCTGCTCCGCTCGCTGGAAGAGCGTTATCCCGAACTGTCGGTAGCCGAATTGCCAACCGCCGAGGCCATAATTGTGCTGGGCGGGGGAGTTGATCCCGTAGCGATTGACCGGCCTTATCCTGATCTTCAGTCTGGAGCAGACCGGGTCTGGCACGCGGCGCGGATCTTTCACGCCGGCAAGGCGCCGCTGGTAATCCTCTCCGGCGGGATTATTCCCAGACTGGGTACCGAGGTCAGCGAAGCCGAGGCAATGCGAATGTTTCTCGCCGATCTGGGGGTGCCGGCTGAGGCCATACGGCTGGAAGAGCGCAGCCGCAATACCCATGAAAACGCCGTATTCACCGCCGAGCTGCTGCAAAAGTCAGGCCTTGCCCGGGGACTGCTGGTAACTTCGGCCCTGCACATGCCCAGGGCCATGGCGGCTTTCCAGGAGGCCGGGGTGGAGGTCGTCCCAGCCGCCACCGATTTCAGGCTGAGAGAAGAACCTCCCCACCTGTTGCGCTGGCTGCCGGAGGTCAGATCTCTGGCCATAAGCACCGCCGTTCTGCATGAATATCTGGGATTGTGGATGTACCGCCATAGGGGTTGGGCTTGACTGAGGAGGAAAAATGGGGGAGATTAGCACAGAGCGACCGGATTTGGAGGTGCGTTTTTTAGGGCCAAAAGAGTATGAAAGCTGGGATGAGCTGGCAACAACACTGCCAGCCGCCACCATCTTCGCTGAATCAAGATGGTTGACCGCAGTGGCGGAGATTATGGCCTGCGAGATCAAAATCGCCGCCGTCTTCCATGGCGATTACCTGGTGGGCGGGGTGCCGATCCGAGTCAGCCGACGCTTCGGCCTGCCGGTGGCTGCAGGCCTTCCCCTTACTCCCGCCAATTCCTGCCTCGTAAGGCCAACCTCCACAACCTGCCTTGCCAAGGCAACCAGCCGCCTGCTGGCGATCACCGAGGCCTTGGCCCGTTTTCTGCAAACGCACTACGCTTATGTGATCCTGACTCACGACCCCGCGTTTCTCGACATCCGCTCCTTCAACTGGCTTGACTGGCGCTCACAGGTTCTTTATACTTACCATATCGAAATGGCAAAGGCCGACCTGACAAATTTATCCAGTACGGCGCGAAAAAATATCCGGCATGCGGAAAAAGCCGGGGTGACCAGCGAGGTAAGCCGCGATTTTCGACAGGCCCATGCGCCACTGGCCAGCACCTTTGCCCGTCAGGAAATCCATCTGCCTCTGAGCGCCGAACAACTGGTCGCTTTCGGGGAACGGTTCGGAGAAGACCTGCTCCTCTTGCTGGCCAGATCTCCAGACGGCCAACCAATCGCCAGTGAAATCATCCTGCTGGATCGTCCCCGCAAAATTGCCTCCAGATTCCTGGCCGGTTTCGATGCCAGCAACGGAATTCGCGGCGTCCCAGCCTTCCTGCAATGGCAAGGCCTCGTGCATTGCCGGGAGCTGGGGCTGGAAATTCTTGACCAGACAGGGGCGGATATTAAAGAAATCGCCGTCTTCAAGGCGGAATTAGGGGGCAGACTGGTGCCCTATTATCAGGTGGCCAAGGCCGGATTACGCTATCAACTTCTTAACCGGCTGGCTATGCTTGGCAAACGAGCTGCGGATCTTGGCCGATGCGGACGGTAACCCCTTGACCGAGGTGGAGAAATTGCGGCAGAGCAAAAAAAAGGAAAAAATAAACATTCTTTACTTTTCCAGTTTCGGCACCTTGAAGGGGGGCGGTCAGCGCAGTCTTTTCTACCTGCTGCGAGGGTTGAACAAAGAGCTCTTCAACCCGATTGTCGTCTGCCCGGAGCCAGGCGATCTGATTGACCAGCTCCAGGCGCTCGGTATCGCCACCCTGGTCATGCCGTTTAAAAGACTGCGGCAGTTGAGCGGAGGTTTTATCTGGCGTATCCTGCGCCTGATCCAGGAGCGGCGCATCAGCCTGGTGCATACCGATGCCCCCGCAGAAACCTTTTACGCCGGGATCGCCGCCCGCCTGGCCGGGGTTCCCCTGATCTGGCACATCCGGGTCAGCGACGCCGGCCCGGCTGATCATCTGCTGGCAGCCCTTGCCACCCGGCTGATTATGGTCGCCAGTTCCTTGCGGGCGAGGTTTCCCGCCACCCCCGCTAAAAAGCTGATTCCCATCATCAACGGCATTGACGTGGCGGAGTTCGATGCCCAGCCGACCGTCGGGATCAGGGAGGAAATCGGGGCAGCTTCAAACACCCTCCTGATTGGCTGCGTTGGCCGACTGGAAGAAATGAAGGGGCAGGAATACCTGATCCGGGCGGTGAAACTGCTCAGCGGCCAAGGCAGGGATTTCCGGGTGCTGCTTCTCGGGGCGGCGGATGAAAACTACCAGAAAAAACTTGTGGCCCTGATGGGCGAACTTGCGGTCAGCGAGTATTTCATCCAACTCGGCTTCCGTCTGGATACCCCAGGCATTATCAAGGAACTTGACCTCCTGGTTTCCGCCTCCTCCTTCGGCGAAGGGCTTTCCCGGGTGATCCTGGAAGCGATGGCCGCAGGCAAACCGGTGGTGGCCACTGCGGTTGGCGGCGCTGGCGAGGCCATTGCTGAAGGAATCACCGGTTATGTCGTGCCCCCCCGTGATCCACAGACACTGGCGGAAGCAATGCTGCGCCTGCTGACCAGCCCGGAACGGCGACGGGAGTTTGGCGCCCAGGGGCGGGTGCGGGTTGAAGAGCATTTTTGCCTGGCAAGAAACATCGCCACCACCGAACGCCTCTACCTGGAGATTCTGCAAGGTGGACGCTAAGCAATCACTAAAAAAGCTCTACCTCGCCACCCGGACGCTGCTCCTATGGCCCATCGGCCATCTGGCTGGCGGGTTTCGCCCCCCTCCCGACCCGGTCGCCATCAAGGAGATTCTTTTCCTGCGCCATGACCGGATCGGCGATCTGGCCCTGTCGCTGCCGACCCTGCGCCGGTTAAAGCAGGCTTTTCCCGGCGCGCGTTTAACGGTGGTGGCCTCTCCAGCCAACCAAGACCTTTTGCGGCATAATGCCGATGTGGATGAGGTCTTTGTCTATCGAGGGTTGGGCTCCTATCTCAGGTTCGTGGCCAGGCACCACTTTGATCTGGCCATCGACCCCTTCCACAACAGCCACCAATTACTGCCGGCCTTCATGACCCTGCTGGCCGGAGCCAGACATCGAATCGGCTTTGCCCTGGCCGGGCGGGAGGTTTTCTTTACCCGGCCAGCGCCCTCCTACGACGAGACCAAATCCTTTCACCAGCTCATGCAATTACTGCTGGCCAGCCTCGGCATCAGCGAGGCAACAGCTAAGGAAACAGAAAAGGCAGCAACAATCCCCCTGCTGCCGCTAAGCCCGACAGAACAGCGAGAAGCAGCGGCAATGACCGACCCCCTGCTTGGCAAACAACTGATCGCCATTCATCCCGGCGCCTTCTATCCCAGCCAGAAATGGCCTTTAGATCGCTTCACGGAAGTGGCGCAGGAGTTATCCAGCCAGGGCTTTGGCGTTCTTTTTTTCGCCCCGACCAAGGAGTTTCCTGATTTTGCTCCGGCCCGGCTCAAGGATGATTCCGGCATTCTGCTCATCAGGGAAGCATCCCTGCGCCAATGTATCGCCATACTCAGTCGGTGTGAATTACTCATCTGCAACAATTCTGGCCCGTTGCACCTGGCCTGGGCGCTGGGAATCCGAACCGTCTCCCTGATGGGCCCCACCGTCCCGGCCGTGTGGTGGCCGCAAGGCCAAAAACATAAGGTGCTGCGCCGCGATCTGCCTTGCAGCCCCTGCAACCTGGCGATCTGTCCGACCCATGACTGTCTGCAGAACATTACCGTGGCAGAGGTGCTATCCGCCGTTACCAACACAGTAAGCGAGGAGAATGAATGAAAAGCATCAGCATTATTCCCAGAAAAAATCTCGGCCGCATCATCCGCAAGGCTATTCAGGATCCGGCCTTTGCCTGCAATTCTTTTCGCCGCCGCTTTCTTTCCTTTCTTACCTATAAATTTGCCGACGGCTACAGCGCCTTCCCGGAAACGATCTCGCTTTTTCTTACCCGGCGCTGCAATCTCAAGTGCGGAATGTGCGGCCAGTGGGGAGAACAGGGAGTCTTCCGCGACTATCCGGCGGAGGTTCTCAAGCAGCAGCTTGACTTGACCACCATTAAAAAATTGCTGCGCGAATGCAAACCATACCGGCCCACCATCACCCTTTTTGGCGGTGAGCCCATGCTCCACCCGGACTGGCTGGATATTGTCCGGGCCGCCAAAGAAAACGGCCTGCGCTGCAATATCGTCACCAATGCGGTTTTGTTGCCGCAACATGTCAAGGATGTGGTAGAATGCGGGCTCGACGAGATCATCTTTTCCCTGGACGGCCCACGGGAGGTGCATGATCGCAGCAGAGGGGTTCCCGGCACCTTCGACCGGGCCATGGAGGGCTTTGATCGTTTACGGGAAATCAAGGAGCAGCGGGGCCAGAAAAAACCCTTCGTTACCGTCAATACCACCATCAACCAGCACAATCACCACTGCCTGACGGAAATTGCCGAAATCGCCGAGCGAATCGGCGCCTACCATCTGAATATCCATCACCTGCTCTTTCTGAGCCGGGCGATCTGTGAACGGCACGACAAATTTTTTCAGCAACGCTTTGGGGCGCCATCTCCTGATTGGTTCGGTTTTGTCCATGATACCCTGCCATCTCTGGATCTGGACGTACTCTTCCGGCAGATGGAACAGATCCGCCAGCGCCAGAACGGGGTGTCGGCAAGTTTTTACCCCAACTTTGAAGAAAAGGAGATCAGGCAGTACTATACCGAATGGGAATTTGAGTCAACAAGCTACGCCAACCGCTGCTTAAGTCCTTGGATGGTGGCCTATATCTTCCCCGACGGTTCGGTGCGGCCCTATCATTCCATGAATTATGAACCGGGCAATGTGCATACAGATTCCTTCCGCAAAATCTGGAACAACCCGAAATACCGGGAATACCGGCGAGTGGTCAAGGAAATTGGCAAATTTGCGGTCTGCAGCAAGGGCTGCACCGAGCTTTACCGTTATTGATCTATGATGAATTCGCAAAAAATCATCCATATCATTACCAGGCTCGACCGGGGCGGCTCAGCGGATCTGCTCCTCAAGCTGGCCGCCGCACAGCGAAGGGGGGGACGCGAGGTTGCGATCATCAGCGGCCGCACCGTTGATCCAGTGGCCGATTGCCATGAATATCACCGGCAAACCGGAATCAGGATTGAATTCGTCAACTGCCTGCAACGAGAGATCCATCCCTGGCTGGACCTGCAAGCCCTCTGGCGGCTTTTTCGTCTGCTGCGGCAGCGGCGGCCGGATATCGTCCATCTCCATACCGCCAAAGCAGGCTTTATCGGCCGCCTGGCCGCCTGTGCTGCGGGCATTAAGGGGGTTATTTACACCACCCATGGCCATATTTTTCATGGTTACTTCAATCGGTTGAAAACCGGCATCTTTATCCAGATGGAACGACTGGCCGCAGCCTGCGGCAGCCTGATCACCACCCTGTCGGAAGCGGAAAAACAGGATTTTATCTGCCGACGAATCGCCCCGGCCGCAAGGATCATCCCCGTACCCAACGGACTGGATCTTGTTCCGTTCCTCGAGGCGAAACGGGGGATCGTCCGCAAGGAACTCGGATTGGACGATAAAACCCCGCTTATCGCCTGGGTAGGCCGCTTCGAGCCAGTCAAGGGGCCAGAAATATTCCTGGCGGTCTGCCAGCAACTGCACCAAAAATATGGCAGCCGGATCCGGGCGGTGATGGCAGGCGACGGGGCTCTGAATGAAAAAATCCGCCAGGAACGGGAATTACGCGGACTGACTGATTTTCTGTTGCTACCCGGTTTCAGGCAAGATATAGTTCCGCTCTTTACGGATCTTGATCTGCTGGTTGTAACCTCCATCAACGAGGGGTTCGGCATGGTCATTCTGGAGGCGATGGCGGCTGGCAAACCGGTGGTAGCCCATAACGTTGGCGGCATCGCGGAAGTGGTTGCTGAAGGAGAAACCGGCTTTCTCGTCCCCGTCGGAGATATAAGCGCCATCAGCGACCGGCTGCACCTGCTGCTCAACGACCGGAAGCTGTACACGGCCATGAGCCAGGCGGCCAGCCAGCGGGCGGCGGCCTACTCTCTGACCGCCATGACAAACAGATTTGACAGCATTTACCAGCAGATTCAACCTGCAAGCTTGTCGGCATCCCAACCATAATAAACCTGGAGCTGTAGATGAGACAGATTCAAAGAGCGCTGGCAATAGGAAGTCATCCCGACGATATTGAGATCGGCTGCGGAGGCACTATTGCCAAATGGGTAAAAGAAGACGGGGTGGAATTCTACACGATGACCATGACCGCAGGCGAATCCGGCGGCATCCCCAAGCTCAGAATGCAGGAGCAGGAAGCAGCGGGCAGGCTGCTGGGAGTAACCAAACATTTCTGGGGCGACTATAAAGACACCGAGCTTCCGCTTTGCGCCAACCTGATTGCCGACATCGAAGGGGTAATCAACGAAATCAAGCCGGATGTGGTGCTGGTTCACTATCATCAGGACACCCACCAGGATCATCGAGCCGTGGCCACCGCGACGATCACCGCCTCCCGCTACACCTCCAACCTGCTCTTTTACGAGGGCCCGAGTACCTATGGCTTCACCCCCGTCACCTTTGTGGATATCAGCGAGAACATCAACCAGAAATACGCCGCCCTCTACGCTCACACTTCCCAGGTATCCAAAACCAATGTCAAGAATCTGCTGATCACCCAGATCGCGGAGGCCAACGCCATCTTCCGGGGCGTTGAATGCCGGGCAAAATATGCCGAAGGATTCATGCCCTTTCGTTTTTTTCTGTAAACAAAAAATGGGAAAAGGATTGGGGTATTAAGATTGAAAATTATTTAGCGGGGAGCAAGGTAATCGATGTTGATAAAAATTATCGCACCGCTGCTTATCCTGGCAGCCTTAGGCGCCGGGCAGGAACTTTTCTGGGCCGCCGGGCTTGCCTGGCTGTTTTATTTCCTGCTGGCCGCCTCGATCAGCATGGCCCTGTTACCCCTGATCATCAGACTGGCTTTTCACTTTAATCTCCTTGATCAGTGTAATCACCGCAAGGTGCATCTTGACCCTACCCCCAAAATCGGGGGCATCGCAGTGGCCTGCGGCTTCCTGCCCGCCCTGTTACTGATGGGCGCGCAGTCCCCGGAGCTAATCGCTATCATCGCCGGTTCACTGATGATCTTCTTCGCCGGAGTTCTGGATGACATCTTCGACCTCTCCGCCAAACTGCGCTTTCTGGTGCAACTGGCCGCAGCTCTGCTGGTGATCTGGTTCGGGGTCCGCCTGAGCATCCTGCCCGAGACCACCCCCTGGGCGCTTGGCCTGAATATTTCCCTGACCTTGCTGTGGATTATCGGCATTACCAACGCCTTCAATTTTCTCGACGGAATCAACGGCGAGGCCTCCGGACTGGCAGTTATCATCGGCACGGTTCTGGCCATCTTCGCCTTTGTCCACAGCGCCTCCCCGCATGGGGAGGTCATCGTCATCGCCGTCGGCGCAACCGCCGGCTTTATGCCTTACAACCTGAAACGCCGGGCCGACATCTTTCTCGGCGACGGGGGCAGCGGCTTCCTCGGTTTCTTTCTGGCGGTGATGGCCTTGCACATTAACTGGGGAGAACAGCCGGGCCTGGCCAATCTGCTCATGCCGGTGGCCATTTTTTCCCTGGGCATTTACGACATGTGCATGACCACCGTTACCCGGATTTACTGCGGTCAGATAAAAAACTTCACCGACTGGCTGATTTTTACCGGCAAGGATCATCTCCACCACCGGCTTATGAACATTCTCGGCGGCAGTCGGCTGGCAGCGGTATTTTTTATCTATGTCGTGGCTGTGGCCAACGCTGTTTTCCCGGTTCTGTACGTGGTCTACCGAGGCACCTCGGACTGGTTCATCTACGCCGCCTTTGCCCAGACCCTGCTGATCTATGCCCTGATTACGATCATGCTTTTCAGGTGCCGTTACGAGTAGGAAGGAGGAGAAGGAGCAAAATGGTAAAATTTCACCCTGTCCGCTGCCGCCACGCCAGCCAGCAGATCCTGCACCTCAACCAGTTGGGGCTCAGTCACCCAAACCAGCAGATGCACTAGACCTTTAACCAGCCGGGGCAGGCTGGTGCTTACCCGTTCGACAAATCGTTGCAGTTTTGCCTCGGAACAGGCGCCCGCATCTATAACCAGGATGCCGTTTTTCAATTTGCCCTCATCAATAACAGGCAATAACTGAGCAAAAAAACGCTCGGATTCAATTTTGGCCAACGGGACAATCCGGGCGGCATCAGGACGGCCAAAGAAGGTTTCGATGATGGCAGCAGCCTTTTCCGGACGATTAGCAATAATATAAACCCCGCCCTGCCGGTCATGCTGCAAGGACATGACAATATTATTGAAGATCAGGGCGTTGTTCGTAGATGAAAGCAAACGAAACCCTGTCCTGGCAGGAGCTCCGCCACTTTTCGCTTTGACAGCGGCTTGCGGGGCATATTCACGGGGCGCTTTCTGCGGGGTTGTTACCTGCGGGGCTGTTACCTGCGGGGCTGTCACCTGCGGGGCTGTTACCTGCGGGGCTGTCACCTGCGGGGCTGTCACCTGCGGGGCTGTCACCTGCGGGGCTGTCACCTGCGGGGCTGTCACCTGC
>MGTC01000042.1:0-45401 GCA_001799255.1 Deltaproteobacteria bacterium RIFOXYD12_FULL_55_16 | reverse complement strand
CGACGATCGCCCCGCGGGGCTGTTACCTGCGGGGCTGTTACCTGCGGGGCTGTTACCTGCGGGGCTGTCGGCAAGCCTCGCGGGGCGATCGTCGGACGCCAGAATCTTTCCCTCGCTTCTTCCTCCAGAGTAAGAACTTTATCCGAGGTTATAAGCCCCTTTATTCCCTCCAGATTAAATTCTTGCTCCATCAGCAATCACACCCCCCCCCCAGCAATCACCTTACCCACCAGCGTCTTCAGATCATCAATTATCTTATTCCGGGAATCATACTCATTGATGGTCATGAGCGAGCCGCTGGCCTCCTTGACTTTCACCGAGGCCCGCAGCGGCGGCAGCACCCGGTCATAGGAAGAAGTCAGTAACTGCAGCACCTGTCGGGCAACATTGGTCTGACTGTTTACAAAAGTAGGGGCGATACCAAGCAGGGATATATGATGACGCAAATGTTTCCGAACCATCAGCATGGATTCAATAATCGATGAGGCGCCGACAATGGCGAGCGGTTCCATATTCACAGGGATTATCACCTCTTCACTGGCCATATAGACGTTCTGATTAAGCAGAGAAAGCGAAGGCGAGGTATCAAAAATAACAAAATCATATTGATCATGAACCTCAAACTCTTCGAATTTATTGCGGACTACGACCTCCCGGCCCACCATGCCGACCATGCGAAGTTCGGCCTCCTTAATATAGTCCTTGGCCAGAATAAGATCAAACTTGTCCCGGTAGCGCACCAGACATTGAGAAAGCGAACATTCCCCCATCACCAGATGATACAAGGTTACCGGTGAATTCTGATTCAACCAGAGCCCCACGGTGCCCTGCGGATCGGTATCCACCAGCAGCACACGTTTTCCCAGTTCAGAAAGCATATACGCTAGATGAATGCTTAAAAAGGTCTTGCCGACACCACCCCTGGCGTTTGCCACCATGATCGTCCGACAATTCTTTTTTTCCGTAGCCATCATCATTCCGCTGTTCCTGTTGCAAGAAACATTCTTTTTCCTGATAACCGCTAATAAGCGTTTATCTAATAATACCTTACTCCAAGTCTAACTTACTATCTTTCTGATAATAATTCCATATTGTTGTTATAATCCTGTCCACCTCCGCATTCTGCAACAGAGGATAAATCGGCAAAGAGACGCTCTCCAGCCACAGCCGCAGAGAGACGAGACAATCATCAGCCCCGCCAAGCAGAAGGTGGCAAGGCTTAAAAACCGGCCTGGCGGCAACCACTCCGCTGCTTCGCAGATGGGTCAACAGGGATTCTGCGTCTGCAACTCGCACCACATAACGGAAATAAATAGAATCATGACCAGGAAGCGCTGTCGGCAACCGCAGAGGCAACCCCCGCAGACCGGCGTTATAGCGCTGGGCGATCTCCCGACGCCGATGAATGAAATCCGGTAGCCGGGCAAGTTGAACCAGACCCATAGCGGCCTGAAGATCTGTCATTTTATAATTGTAGCGCGGACGATAATCATTCCGGTTATCATAATCGCAAAGGTCAGCAACTATGGCCGTAAGTTCCGGAAAATTGCTCGCCACCATTCCCCCTTCGCCGCAGGTCATCACCTTGGTGGCGTAAAAGGAGAAAATGCTCAAATCCCCCAACGTGCCGACCTTACAACCAGCAAGTTCCGCCCCGACTGACTGGGCACAATCCTCGATAACCGGGATTCCCCGCTCCCTGAACCGCATGATCCCGGCGCAGGGGTTGCCGAACATGTGGGGAACGATGACGGCGCGGGTCTTCGACGTAATCAGCCGCAGAGCGGCCCGGCAGTCAAGATTGCCGTCGGCCTCACCAACATCGGCAATAACCGGGGTAGCGCCGGTATAATAAACCGCATTGAGCAAGGCCGTACAGACATAATCCGGGATGATGACCTCGTCGCCTGGCCTCGTCCCCAGAGCCAGCAAGGCCAAATGCAAGGCCGAGGTGCCTGAATTGACCGCCACGGCCCGTTTTAAACCAAGAAAGGCGGCGAAGCTCGCTTCCAGCTCCGCCACCTTCGCCCCTTGAGATATCTGGCCGGACATTATAGTCTCGGCTGCGGCTGCGGCCTCCTCAACACCCAGGGTAGGCCGTGAATGTGGGATCATGGCAACCATTGTCCTTCCCTCTTTCTGGCGTTGCATCGCTTGCCCAGACAGGCCTTACACCAATTGCCATCAAGAGGACTATTGCCTGCCCTTCGACACGATCAGGACGGACAATACATAATCGAGAAATCACAGTTTTTCTGTTCATGACGAACCGGCCAAGCCACAAACAAGCCTTCTGGCATCTATTGTCCATCTACCTGGAGAAAAGCAGGACAAGGGGAAAGTATTACTTTATCACTAGTGTCCCAACGTTGCATGTTAATCATCATATAACATGCTGAAAATTTGGATAAAATACGACAAAATGCCATTTAACGACTTGAAACTTTTTCCGAAAATCAGTCAGCTTTACGCGATAAGCAAAATTTGCGGATCAAGACTTTTTATGGCACCTCAGAGAATGCGGTCAAGGCCCAAATCTGGATTGCCGTTTCAGTCTATCTGCTCATTGCGATCATGAAAAAGCGGCTCAACATTGAGGCCAGCCTCTACACAATTTTACAGGTCTTGAGCGTGACCATTTTTGAAAGAATGCTACTATTACAAGTACTTGCAAAAGAAGAATACACAACCAGTGTCGATAAAAACTGTAACCAGCTGTTATTGTTCAGTTAAACGTTGGGACACTAATGTTACTTTATGATTTCTTATCGACGTCCCCCAGAGAAAACTTTAACGAAAATAACTCCTCACAGAGGGCAAATGTCGTGCCCTGTGCGTGCTTACGAAATATTAACGACAGGTAACCAGGCCAACGGCTGAAGATTTTTAACGCCAGTCTTCACAAAAACAATTATCCAATAATATAATAACATCCATACCAAGGCATGCAACTACAAAATATAAAAATCCATGGAAAATCACTATATTAGTGTGAAACTGGAACAGCGGGAATCATAACAGGAAGGGAGGAATACTTTTCGCGAGAATCAATAGACTTCAAGTTCCCGGTTCAAGCGTTGAATAGCCGAGAAATCGCCACCGGCATTGAAGATGTAATCCAGCGCCGACAGACAGGGAATAAAGGGGCCGTTAATCTGGACATACTCTGGATGCACGAAATTCTGAAAAAGCAGCTTAAGCCCCGCAGCCTTGAACTTTTCGCATTCCATGTAATCCTTGCCTCCGGCCCCGGCCAGATAAGTATCAGCCTTAAAATGACGACAGATGTCAAGGAGACGGGCGGTTGGCTCCTCGCTAAGCCCGGGAATATCACTGGCCCGGACAATCTCGGTATCAATGGTAAAAATTTTCCTGATCAACTCAATAGTCGCCATATTCAGATCGGCCAGGGAGCCGCCGACACCGCCATAAAGCTCCGCAAAGGCGGGCTGATACTCACGGTAACAGGGCGCCTTGCCATAGTAGGTCAGCAGGGTCTGAAGATGCTTACGACGCCAGTCCTGCTGGTTGTTGATCTGCACCCCGGACACCAGATCACCAAAGCTGAAGCTGACCGGCACGGTCAGCCAGATCCAGTGATCATGGGTTTTGATCCGGTTACGGTTCTGGTACTCGTTTTTCTTGAACTGGACATTATCCAGCAACACAAAGAGATCGACCTTGTCCAGCTTGTCAAAATAGCCAAGCCAGGGCATAAACTGGGGCTGATGAATGGCGATTCTCATCTGGCTCCTTGCAACATGCCACCGTTGGCCACGGACGGGGCGCCGATCAGATAGGGGTAGGTATATCGGGAAGGCGCCTCGACCACAGCTCCTCTGACCCCGGCCTTGATCATCTTCTCGTAACTCACCAGCAAGGCCAGCAGAAGCATGTAAGGCTCCATAATCCGCACGATAATGTAGGTGTTGGCGCCAAGGCTGTGGACAAGCATGCCGGTGGTGGCGCACAGCAACCCCAGAGCCATGCCCCTGCTGAAGGGATCTGGGCTCCGGCGATAAATCGAAAGAAGATAGCCCAGAATCCGATAGTTGAGATAAGCAAAACTCGCCAAACCCAGAATGCCATTCTCAACCATGAGCCGGACAAACTGGCCATCAAAAAATCCGGCCCCGGTCATGCCGCGACCAAAAATCGGACTGCGGGCAAAAAGCCCCAGTGCCTTTCTATACCCCTCAATACGCTCGGAGGTGGAAGGGTCAAACTTCATCTCCCCGATTGTTTCCGTACGGGTAAAGCCCTCCTCCGCTTTCCAGAATCTGGCCCTTTCCTGAATATGCTGAGGCAGCAGAGGGATGGACATCACGGCCAGTATGGCAAAAGCGAAGATCAACACCTTACGGTGCAGGCCTTTGGTCAGGGCCAGAAAGGTAAGCAGGGAGAATCCCCCAGCCACCCATGAGCCCCGCGACTGGGTGTAAACAAACGGCAGCACCGCAGCCGCCAGCAACAGGGCGTAAAAGATTTTTTTCCACCCCTTGGGTTCATGGATATAAAGACCGGCGACAACAGCGCCCAATACCACATAATAACCGCCAAAGGTGTTAGGCTCCAGCTGCTCACCTTCAAAGGGCATGGCAATTCGGCCGCCTCCAGGAATTTGCAGATAACCGTTAAAGGTGACAATGGCCATGGTAAGCAAGACAGCAGCAAGCATAATTTTAATATCTCTTTGATTCTGGGCATAAAAAAAGACCACGAAGAAAAAGAAAAAATACTCGACCAACTTGAGGGTGAAGAAAAAGCCAGCGGCCGGGGAGGCATACAACATGGCAACCCCGAGGGTGGTAGTCAGAATCAGCACCAGAGAATGCAGGAACATCGGCGTGAAAAACCGCCCCCCTGCCAGCCTTTCGGCTGGGAAATTCTTGTTGACTACAAAATCGAAGGCCACCCGGATCAGCAGCACGGTCAACAACATGTCTTCCAGTTTAATGGAGATTTCCCGAGCTGCGGTTTGGCCAAGGCCTATCTCCGGAGAAAGGGAAAAGGCCAGCGGGAGCAGATAAAGGGCGATTACTGGACTGATAACCGTTATTATCAACAGCAAAAACAGGACGGCAAAGCCTCCGTATGCCAGAAGAGAAGTTTCCATCTATCAGATGGAAAATGAGACAGGAGAAATGAGGAAATGATCAGTCATTTTAACCCAACTCAAGAAAGATGGTCTCACAAAAAGCCGTCCCCTCGCAAAAGCCGGGGTAACGAACAAAAACCTTTTTCAGGCTTTTTGCAAGAGCATCAGGAAAGGATTTTTTTTCTTTTCTCTGCCACAATCCGGGCGACTTTCACCCGCAGACTTTCCAGGCGATTCCTTAACCTGACCAGAGTACCCATGTGCAACTTTTCGCGTTCGGTTGCAAGAGAGGTCGCTGTCTTGCCTTTGTTTACCACCACTCCGACGACTTTCACCCGCAAACTTTCCAGGTGATTCCTGAATTTGACCAAGGTGCCCCGATCCAGCTTCTCGTACTCAGTCAGAAGCAGAGCCGCGTCCACTTTCTCTGCCAGAATGGAGGTTTCGGAGGTCTCCAGGATGGCGCTGGTGTCGATGATGACAAAATCAAAAAAGTCCCGCAACGAGGCAAAAAGATCCTTCATCCGTTGGGAATTGATAAAATTAGCCGGATTTTCCACCCTGTTCCCGCCAGTGAGAATATAAAGATTATCCAGACCAGAGGGTGCCAACAGGTGTTGGGCATGAATTTCGCCCAACATCAGATCAGTAATCCTGCGAATAGAAATTTCCCAGTCTTCAGTGCCCATGACAACCTCGCTCAGTCCCGGCTGGCGATCAACCCCAAACAGCCTGTGCAGCATTGGCGCCTGGAAATTTGCGTCAACCAGAGCCACGCTACGCCCGGCCTGAGCAAGAGCAACGGCAAGGTTGGCGGAAAAAGTCGTGACCCCCTCCCCTTTTGTGGCGCTCATTACAGCCAGGGTTCGAATATCGTTTTCCCGTGCCGTCAACAGCAGATTTGGCACCACCACTCGATATTCCTCGGCCAGAGCAGAATCGGCAAGGAAGTGAACAGGCAGGGACAGATAGCGCAACACCTCCTCTGCGGCAAGGCCAGGGTAACGATCACGGATCAGGGACAAACCTTCCGATCTGTGCCAGGCGGTTACCGTGGTCATGATCGGAATCCCGAAGGTTTCAGCCAGAACATCCAGTTTGCGAGGCACAGTATCCAGCGCTTCGTGAATGAAACCGGCAATAAAACCGATGATCACGGCCAGAATCAGGCTCACCACCAGGTTGCCAATAAAAGCGATCCTGGTTATCGGCACCGTAGGCAGAACAGGGTAACGGGCAAGGGTCACATCTTCCACCAGCTCCGCCTTCCGCACCTCAACCTCCTGCTGTTTCATCAGGATTTTGTTAAAAAGAGCCTCGTTGGCCTCCACTTCCCGCAGCAGCAGATCATAGGTTTTGGCCGCATCCGGGATACCTTTCAGCTTGGCGTAAGTTTCAACCAGATCAATCTCAACCGCCTTGATCTCATCAGCATAACGTTTTTTCTCCGCCTCAAGATCAACGACAAACTGTTTGATAATCGCGTTTTTTTCCTCTCTGATAGCCACTACTTCTGGATGATTTGCCGTGTAATGATGCAACAGCGATTTTTCTTTTACCCGCAAATCTTTAAGAACATCATTGAGCTTGCCCTGGACACCGCCGGTAATAATGCCCCCGGGAGTAAAAACCCAGCGGGTGTCTTCATCCGGATCGATCTTCTGGCGCATGGTGGCAAGGTCATCATTGATCCGGGCAATCTTGAAGCCCAGGTTGTCAACGATATTCTTTCTCTCAACATACCTCGCGAGAATAACCTGCTGCTCATCATTAACCGAGGTCAGCTCCAGGCTTTTGCGGAATTCATTCAGCTGCTCCCTGGCGGTGGTTAACCTTTCCCTGGCTTTAGCCGACTGGTCTTCAACGATTTTAATCTCATTGATAACACTTTGATTTCTTTCATAATAAGCCGCCTCTCGATATGATGACGCCACCAGCTCGGCCAGCTTTTTGGCCATGGCTGGCTTGGTATGCTGCATCTTGACAATGAGAATGTTGCTTCCTGCCCGGTCGGCGGTCGCCGTAATGCCCTTTTCCAGTTCCTTGATCCGCGCCATGTATTCAGGAGAACGGAGAATGGCGTCAGGTTGCAATTCCGCCGGGATAAATCCTGCTTTCTGGGCAACAACTCGCAAGACCGGAAAACTGCTGATCATCACCGCCGCCGTAGCGATATGATCCCCTGGCCGAACGGTGCCAATAAGAATATCACCCACGGTGGTGACTTTTTCAATCTTCAGCGACACCTCTGCTTCAAAAATAGGCTCAGGCTTAGCGTAAAAAACCAAAAACAGCATGAGCAAGCCGGAGATCAGACCACTGATCTTGATCGTCCGTTTCCGGCGATGGAAAATCTCCCGGACGTCAGCAATCGTATATTCAGCCATGTCTCAAGTTCTCCATCTTTACCTGCCGCCCCAAACATCGCCACCACCCTGCGGCATTCCGGGAGGAGCCGAAAGGATCGTAGTGGCCGCTGGCGCTGCGTCTCTCTTCAAAGGCAGACCTTCCCACCTGGGCAGGGCAGAGGCGGAATAAGTATCCATCGGCGTCCGCATCACGGTTAAATAAGGCGACAGGGCCCGCAGAAAATCACGGATATTGCCAGCCGTGTTGGTCGCCAGATAAATTATATCCCCGTTCTGCAGAGAAACATTCTGCCTGAAATCGCCTTTCTGGTAGAGATCATTAAGGTTGACGGTAAAGGCTTCCGGTCTGGTCTCATCCCCCCGGATAATCATTACCTCATCGGCTTTGGCATAGTAGGATGGCCCACCGGCCAGGGTCAAAGCCTCCAGGAGGGTAATAGCTGCGTCATAGGCGAACAGGCCCGGCCGCATCACCTCACCGAACACAAAGACCCGGTTCTTGACCTCACTCTTGTAAGGAATAAACAACACATCCCCATCATCAATAGCGATATCATGGCGATAATCTGCCTTGAACATAATATCATAAACGTTCACCCGATAAGTCTTGCGAGCCCTGGTGACTTCAACCCTGGTCAGATCAGCTTTTTCCAGATAGCCACCGACCCGGGAGATAAACTCTGTCAGCCGTTCCTTGCCAAAAAGCCGATAAGTTCCAGGCCCGGTCGGTTGACGGGTCAAATCCCGAACCGCCCCAAAGATGGAAGCACTATAAGCCAATTTTTCCAGAGGCCGCACCTTAACCAAGGGACGCCGGATGTACTGCCGCAGAAATTCCCCCAGCGCCTGATCAGCTTCGGTTGGTGTCAGACCGGCCAACTTGAAATCAGTAATATAGGAGAAGGAAATAGTTCCCCGCGGTGAAACATTAAGCTTGTAAATATTCTCCTTAATTCCTTCCCAGATGGTTGCCTCCACCACGTCCGTGGGGCCAATTCGATATTCAGCAATCCCCTCGATTGTTTTGTAAGCCTTGTATTCCTGCATAGGAATCAGCTCGGGAGCTTGCTCAAACGGGTCGTTGGGCAGGATAAGACCGGCTGCCGCTGGATCAGGCAAAACCGCCGGTACGACTGGATTCACCTCGCCGTCACTCTTGACCGGCAAGTCCTCGCCTGCAAGATTACCCTGAAAAATAACCCGGATATCCACCCGGCGATTTTTCTGCAAAGAAGCCGGATCCAGACCTGGATATCGAACCACACTATCGCCAAACGCATCTTCCTTTATTCGCTCCTGGGGAATACCCTGTTCCATGAGATAACGGGCGACACTCCTCGCCCGCCCTTCGGAAAGTTTCTGATTGTTGGGGAATTCGGAAGTATTAATATCCCGAATATCGGCAAAACCGTCCATCTCCAACAAAGTACCCTCTGTCGTCCGCAAGAACTCGGCCACCCGGTTCAAGACCACGATGGTTTCGGGCCGCAGTACGACCTTCCCCGTATCAAAAAAAACTGCCGTACTAAAGACCGGGATAACTACCTTTTCAGAAATTTTCTCGATTTTCTCAACCGGGGTCGGCGGCAAGGGGATTTCTTCTTGCTTTCGGCATTCCTCAGCAAAAACCCTAGTTGGCGCCGTACCCTGCAACCAGACCTTGAGTCCCTCACCGTGAGAGGCCGCGATAATATCCGGTCGCCCGTCACCGTTAATATCCCGGATGGTAAGATCGTAATAATAACCAGTCTTAGGGAGTCCCTCATCCCTGGGTCCCCACTTCCTCACCCCTCCAGAAGTCAGTTCCTGATACCAGACGAAGAGGCCATGGTTGTCATTGGAGGTTGCGACTATATCCAGCAATCCATCGCCATTAAGATCAGCGGCCTTGGCCCGCCAGAAGCTCCCCTTTTTACTGAGCATTTCCGACCGCGGAAAACCACCCTTCCCATCACCGTAAAAAAATTGCACCCCGTTGAAATTAGAGGCCGCGATAATATCCTGATGGCCATCACCATCCACATCGACGATCTCCACCCCCCAGTAGGAATCCCGAGCCAGCAGCGGGCCGGCTGACCAACGACCGTCACCCAGGCCGAACCAGACCCGCAAGACTGCGGAATCAATCCCCCAGCCGGCTCCAACAATATCCACCTTGCCGTCCTTATTCAAATCAGCAACGGCAATATTCTTGTAGATTCCAGTCCGGGTAGGGCCAGTTTCGGTAATAAAATTCCCCTGGCCATCGCCCAGCCAGACCTGAATACCGCCAATGACTACGCCAGAGGTGTTTGCCGCGATAATATCCAGATGCCCGTCGCCATTGACATCGACCAGGCGCAGTCCCTCGTACAGTTCCTTTTCGGTAATCGGATGCCCGGCCTGAAAACTACCCTGCTCGTTGAACTTGATGTGGATTCCCTTGGTATCACCAATACTGGAAAAAATGAGATCCTGATATCCTTTCCCGGTAATATCCCCTGCGACCAGGGAGCGAACATCAGCCCTGATCCGGATGCGCTGCTCCCGCGCCCAGTTACCGTTCCCATCTCCACGCCAGTAAAAGATATCCCCCGGTTCGGTGCTGCCACCGATAAGATCCAATCCGCAACCGTGATCAAAATCATCCACCCACAGGCTGCGATAACTACCAGACATCTCCGGGCCGATATCCATGGACCATTTATTTTCAGATTTGACCCGGGCCACTCCCGGATCCTGCAGAGAAAACGGAACCGGTCTGGCGCATCCAGTGAGAAGCGGCAGAACACAGCAAAAAACCACGACCAGCCAGGGAAAAGAAGATCTTTTCATGCTGCGCCCCCCGCTGAAGCCTTCGTCGGCTTGCCGGTAAATCCGCCTTCCTGTTCAAAAGCAGAATCAACTACCGTCAACAACGGCTCGCGCATCAGATTGTATTCCTTGGGCTCTGCCAGCCGACGGCCCCGGACATCAGTCACCACCATCACCTCAGGCCGCAACGGCGCCAACTTGTTCGCCTTCTTCACCTTGGCGATCTCGCCGGTGTTCAATTGCACATAGAGACCAACAGGAAAAATCGAGAACTCGTCAATCAGCACCTTCATCAGCTGCCGATTGAACTGTCCTTGCCCCCGCTCTATAATCTCCTTGACGATCTCAAAGGGAATTTTCCTCTCCCGCTGCGGCCGGGGCTGGAGCATAGCGGTATAAGTATCGGCCAGACTGATGATAGAGGCATACTCATGAATCTCCCCCCCCCGCAAGCCTCGGGGATAACCGGAGCCATCCTCCCTTTCATGCACCTGGCGGGCAACCTCGGCGATCACGGCAGACAGACCGCTCTCCATGAGAATTTCGTATGAATAAAGGGGATGTTTTTGGATTTCGACCAGATCGATCTTACTCAGTTCGCTTTCCCGCATCACCACATCCGGCGAAACCCTCAGCATGCCGATGTCGTGCAACAGGGCACAGAGCGCCAATTCCCGCAAGCGGTCACGGTCATAGCCAAGGACGATGCCCATCTTGGTGGCCACTACGGCCATATCCAGCATGTGGGAAGTGAGATCATCACCTCGCTTTTTGGCAAACAGCATCCGGATCAGCGCATTATCTGCCAGCAAGGAATCATGGATCATTTCGACGATTACGGGGATCGCCGTGAAATCAGGGGCCTTTTTTTCACAGCAAATATCCAGCAGGTATTCGTTTAACCCAGTCCACATACGAACCCAGAGAGCGTCCGTAACGCCGCTGTCATCGCCATTTTCTCTCTGATCGGGGAAATCCCGAAACACTATGTAATGGCAACAATCAGGATCAACAGGCACAGCCTCGACTGCGCCCCTGGCAACTATTTTTTCTGCAACTGCTTCTTCTGTAACCGCCTCTTCTGCAACTGCCTCTTCTGCAACTGCCTCTTCTGCAACTGCTTCCTCTGTAACTGCCTCTTCTGTAACTGCTTCCTCTGTAACCGCCTCTTCTGCAACTACCTCCTCTGTAACTGCCTCTTCTGTAACGGCTGCTTCTTTAACTGCTTCTTCTTCCACAATAACCGTTACGGCATAATTATCAGGGGGCGGCAAAGGAACAACGGACACCTGGTCGACCATGGCTTCGGCAATAGTCAAACTGGCAGCTGCGGCAAGGGAAGCCCCAAGATCATCAATAAACTCCGGAACTACACGAATAACCGAATCATCCAACTCCGCATTTTTCACCCTTAAATGTGACATTTTTCTTAAAACATTGGTCAACCTCATACTATTTCCGCCCCCTCAACTCTACCTCCAACATCCTGCCGCTACACAATAAATTCTTCGTTGCCCACCTTCTGCACCGTAGCCACATCCACCTGTCGTTGCTGGGCGATATAACCCTCAAAGAGACACATATCACAGAGTTTATTGATTTCTCGCGGCAACCCACCGGCATACTTATAAATTTCAGTCATTGCCCCATCACTGAATATCTTTGTTTCACAGCCAGCTATCTCCAACCGATGTTCAATATACTTCCTGGTTTCCTTTTCATTGAGCTGAAACAGATGATACTGCACGGCGATCCTGGCGTTCAGCGGGCGAATGCGCTGAATAATCTTACGCAGTTCCGACTGCCCAACCAGGCCCAGGGTCAGAAGCGGCTGGTTGTTCACCTGAAAATCGGAAAACAGCCGCAGCTCTTCAAAGATGTCCATAGTCTTGATCAGGTGTGCTTCATCAATAATCAACACGGCATGCTTGCCTCGGGTATATCCCGAAATGAGCCATTCATGAAAAACACGGATCATGTCCATTTTAGTTGCAAAATCACCCTTAATCCCGAACTGATGCAGCATCTCGGCGATAAAACTGTCGCAATCCACCAAGGTAGGATGATTGATCAAGGCCACCTCATACTTGTCCTTATCCTGGAAGAGACTGTTCATAACCTGGCCTACAACAATAGTTTTGCCAGCACCGACATCTCCAGTGAGCAAAAACGAGCCCTTGGTGCTGTGAACGGCGTACAGAATTCTCTTGATCGCCTCCTCATGCATTCCAGTGGGAAAATAATAGCCGGTATCCGGCGTAATCTGAAAAGGCAGACTCTTAAGGTTCCAATGGCTCTCGTACATGCTCAGCTCCTCGCCAGCCCATTTTAACTGGGGCCGCCATTAATAATTATCTGGACATATCTGATGATTTTGTGTCGATCCTCCTCATCCAGAACAATGAACTTGACCGCAACATCGTAATATTCACCCGACCCGCCAACGCAAGGAGTGACCCGCACCACCTCACACTGACAGTCCAACAAATCCACCCGTGGCAGAAAAACCATAAACAAATCAACCTGTTCTCCCACCAGGAATGGCCGCCGGACCCGCATACGCAAACCGGAAGCGCTGATATTGATCCCGTCCATCTCTACACACTGCATCTGCCTATCGGAAAAGGAATGTACCAGACCAGCCAGTTTATCGATTTTTCCTTCAATAAAATCCCTGTCCGTTTTATATTTATCCCCCCTTTCATCGAGAATCCGATAAAGCTGCGACAATTTCTCGCCAAAAATTCTTTCTTTAAGCTCAAGCCTGCGCTCCCGCTCCACCTCACTGTTTTCTAATGGCTTGTAATAGACAAAAGAATCGACAGTATCAACTCTCCGACCGCCACGTCTATTCTCCAGATATTCTATTTCCACAATCCATACCCATTTTAGATTTCAACCATTCTCCCAAAAAAAGTAATCTCCCCCTTTCTAATTGAGGCCACGCACTGTTGTCAATATCAAAATCTTCCGTAACTACGCTGGTTGTTTAAGCTGTAGAGTCTAAGGGTACAAGTTTGCATAGCATTATAAGGATCTCCAGTCATTTCGGCAAAAGCAGGAAGACAGGATAGTTACATGACCGAAATACCGGTGGGAAAGCGGCAGAAAACCGGATTAGCAACCAGCCGGGAATCAAGATCCAGTCGATAATAGGTCATTCCTGCCTCTCGCTGATAATCAAGCTCTATAATTTCACTGAATGATCCTGCCACCTCCATGTTCCAGACCACCTTCCCCTCTCGGATCAGACGCAAATCCCGTGCCGTAGCCCCTGGAGGCACAACCAGCTCAATTTTAATTTTGGTAGGCGCCCTAACAGTGGCCGTCTCACCCATCTCGGCCCAGCGCTGCTCCTTCTCATCCCAGATCTGGAACTGTTTAAGAACCGGCCTGGGAATATTCGGAGGACCGGTTACCGCATAAATCCGCCCTTTCCGCAATGCCGCCAGCATATCATTACGATTAAAATCCCGCAGCATGAATACAGTCTGAGTCTCGCCCATCCAGTCGCCCTCTTCATAATCAAGCTCGCCAATAGCCCAGACTGGCCTTTCCCTGCGGCCGTTTACATACTCAACCAGCACTTGATCCCAGATCCCCCCTGGAATACCAGAAGTTTTCATCCCCTCGGCAAACACAGCGAACCCGGTGTAATTACGGGTATCCAGAAGTTCATGCGAATACGGTCTGGTCTCCATCAGCATAGGACCGGCCCGGAAGACACCTGTGCTGATATCTGGAGATGACCAGAAAATCAGCCCCCCCCGGTCATTGACATAATCAATCAACTCCTGGTAGGGTGCCGAGTTCTGATCGCCATGGTACTGGTCGAACTTGGGGTAAAAAAAGGGGAAATTGCCAGCCAAAAAAAGTAGACTGATCACAATCAACAGCAAGCTGAACTTACTGGCCCGACGAATGCCGGTTAAGGATCGATCAGGAACCAGCGGCACGCCCCCCGGCTGAGCAGCCAGGACGTATGGATAAGGCGCAGGTCTGTGCGAAAAGAGACGAATAAAAGCAAAAACAAGCAGCGGCAGAGGCCAGAGATTGAGCAAACCCAACCAGGAAACAACCCGGGGCTTCCGATTGCTCACCATTGGCAGATCAAGATAGTCATCGACCTGCTCCAGGCCGATGACCAACATATCTTTGTGGAAATTAACCACCTTAAGTCCTCGTTCCACCTGACTCTGCCGAAAATCGTATTTTTCAATTTTCTCAGCATCACCCTTGCCAGGCGATAACAGCCGACGCAGCCCTTCCCGACTTAAGACATTACGCGCAAAGGCCCATACCGAGCCTTTCCAGTAATAAAAAGCCCCCACCTCGGCACCTGGCAGAATCAACATCTCTGGATATCGGCGGCCAAGATCGTTGATTTCTCGCAAATAGCGGGCAGTACCGTAACTACTGATGGCTCCCCGTTCCTCGGATTTTTTTAGCAAATTGCGCAGGGGGGGCAGACCATATTCCACCCTGTTGGTGTATTTATCGTTAAAAATAACAATCCGCATGCCAGCCTTGCGCGCCCGTTCCACGACCTCCTCAAAGCTCAATGGCGACCCGGCGGCCTGGCTTTCAAGGTGAATCACGCCGGGTACAGGCTGCAATTCCACGCCAATAGCCAAGGTCGGCACCATACCAACAAGAAGAATCAAAGCTAACAGGAATTTCATTCTTTGATAATATCCATCAGTTCTCTGACCCTATGATCATAGGTATGGAGCTGCATGACTTTGCGAAAACCACTTTCCGCTATTTCCTGCGCTTTCTCGGGATGATTCAGATAGTAGACGATCTGGCTCCGCAACTCATCAATACTGCTATAACAAACAAGCTCATCGCCGGAGGTGAAATACATCAAGACATCATCTCTGGTATCAACTAACTGCAGTCTACGGCAGGCCAGTATCTCGAACAGTCTGGTATTCATCATATTATCAACATAGGGCGCGAACGAACTAATATTATTCAAGGCAATCTTTGTTGCGGCATACACACTGACCCAATTTTCGACATCAAGACTTCCGCCCCGAACCAGGTGATACAAAGGAAAATCATCCTCGACTTCGTTCCACCGTGGCCCCCAAATAGCAATATTGAAATCAGAAATCTTCTCCAGCATCCGCATCCGACCGGGATACATCGACCCGACAAAACAAACATCGGAACAAAACTGCTCCTCCTCTACGGCAGAAAGCTTGACAGGTTTATGATATAACGGCTCACAAGCGAAGGGGAAAAGATGTACGTTTTTATGTCCGGCCAGTCTCAATCTTCTCAAAGCATCCGTCCCTGAAACCAGAAAATGATCAAACAGAGAGGCATAATGACAGGCGATTTCGAACTCCCGGGGATAATCACAGAGCCAGTTAACTGTGATCATCCCGTATTTCTCCTTCATGCTCCGCAGAGTAGAGGCGTGAATAGTAAACCCATGCAACATCAACAGCATGTCTGGACGAACCTCCTCCACCAGACGAGTAAAATCATGATTTATTTTATAGAGACCAACATCCTCGATGTATTTATTGTATTTCCTGATCCGGGCCGGAATGCCATAGGCCCGATAATCAAAAGGGTAAACCTCATGGCCTGCCCTTTGCAACGCTTCCTCCAAATAATCATACAGGGTCTTAAACTTGGAAAAATAGCTTCGGACATATACTATTTTCATTGATCACTAGCCTCCCATATAAGATACTTGTCGACATCATAATTACTAACTCTGCACCTTCCCCATTGCTCCGTACACACCGCAAAGATATCTCTTTAACCAAAAAAGTTATTTCAGTTCTCAGCAGACGGAGTACTTGATGGATTTTGACAAGCTCTCTCTCTTCCCCACTACCTGTGCCGGAACGCCAACAGCGACCGAAAATGGCGGTATATTTTTAGATACAACTGCGCCGGCACCAATTACCGAACCCGTACCTATCGTCACACCATCTAAAACAATAGCCCCCGCACCTATCCAAACATCATCTTCAATCTTTATACCGCAACCTATCATCCCCTGTTCATGAATAAGTATATCAGGATCACTGAAGACATGATTCTGAGCCAAAATCGTAACATTCGGTGATATTCTTACATGATTGCCGATGTCGAGCCCTCCGTTTCCATATAAAATGCTCATCCTGTTTACAGTACAATTCTCACCTAATTTTATCCAACCATCAAATGACCTCAATTGACTATAAGGAAATATATAAGTTCCCCTTCCAATCTCAATCCGGCCACCAGGCAATTCGACAATCAGTTCAGCAAACTCCCGAACACCAGCATTACTGCCAATTCGGATTCTATCACCACCCATAACAATTGCACGAAGAGAAATATATGCGTTCTCTCCGCAAAGTCTTACCCCTTTAATATTGCATAAACATTTCTTGTAAAGATGCTTCAAAAGAACCAGAGCTTTGACAGAATCGAATCTATACTTCAAGTTTCTATCCATGAAAACTGTCATCCATTTAACCCAACCATATTTAATATATCTTTAATTCGATGCCTATAGGTGTGTCTCTCAAGAACTTCCTTTCGACCACTCTCTGCTATCTTCTTTCTCAGAGTATCATTTTGCAAATAAAAGCAGACTTTTGCCCGTAGTTCATCTACATCTTTATAAGTAACAAGATGCTCGCCATCCTTAAACATTGTCATAACATCTTTCTGTTTATCCAAAAGCAAAAAGGCCCCACATGCGAGCGCTTCAAAAACCCTTGGATTTGCCTGGTAGTGCGGAAAGCTTTCCATGGGGTCACGATAATGTGCGTGCAAAACTATCTTTGCTGCGCTGAATAACTTAATCCACTCCGCCGGCCTTAATGCGCCACCTTTTATACATCCATTCTTCTTGAGCGGAGAATCAAACGGCAATGTCTCCCATCCAGGCCCCCATACCCCCAAATTAAAGTCTGCAAGACTCTCCAAAAACCTAATCCTTTGCGAATAAACATTAATCCCTGACCCTACAAAACAAACATCAAAGCCATATCTTCTTTTTTCTTCAGATGTCAATTCAATCGGTTTCTGAAAATCAGGATCACAGGCAAAAGGCAGGAGACTAATGCTATTAATTTGTTGGTCGGCAAATCCACCAAAACAATCAGTTCCGGTTATAAAAACAAAATCATAATACGGTGCAACACAACGAATAGGATCAAAGTCGTAGACCTGAGATTTTGGCGGATCATTGGTCCATAATGCTGTTTTTATGCCATTTTTTTTCATTATCTGAATTGTCTCAGGCAATATATTCCAACCACCATTTTCTAAAAACAAATCAGGCTTAAAATCCTCAGCTATTTTCAAAAGCTTCTTATTCAAAAATTTTAAATCTAACGAATGCAACACGGATAATCTCTTTCTAATTCTTCCGGGGATTAAAAAATCCCGATTTTCAAAAAATACAACCTCGCATTCTTCTTCTTTAAACGCCTTTTCAATATAATCAGTGAAGGTCTCAAAATGTGGGTTCCTATTAGATGAAAACAAGACTTTAATCTGATCTTTTCCATACATAATTACTCTTCCCTCCAATTACCGAAACAAAAACCACATTCCTTGTGAATCAACTTTTTCTGAAACATTCTTTTTCGCAATTCGGCCATATTCTCAGAATTATATGGGTCATTGTCTGTAAATATATTCCCAAAAATAAGATTCGGGGTTACCTGTCGTTGACACCCTCCAATGTTCCCAGAGCCATCCAAGTTGATAACAAAATTGTATGACCTGCATAAAAATTTTGGTTTATCAAGATTAATATAAACAGGTGTATTTACTGGATACTTCCGTCCATTGCAGACAGATTCAATATGTTTTATTATCTCAACATCTTGTATTTTAATTATTTTAGATATTTCCGTCTTGTTATCAGGGGTATAGGCTAAATAATTGTGTAAGTCGACAAAATCAGGTTTCACTTCATCACAGAGAGACAATACCCCCTCAAGATTCTTATAATTATCCTTATTGACAATATATGAAAAACCTACGTTCCTATATTTCCTCTTCAATTGCAAAAAACTATTAATTACTTTATCAAAATACGGTAAACCGACATAAGATAGGTATTGATCATTATTATACCCATACAGACTAATCGACAAGTTGTCGGGCGCATGATTTAAGCTAAGAATTTTGTCTGGGTTTGTCCCATTCGTAACTATAGTTACATATTTCCCAATCACCTTTAAATAATCCGCTATCTCTACAAAATCCGCGCACAAGGTTGGCTCCCCTTGTCCTGCCAGACAAAACCGGTTAAGACTCGGATATAAGGATACTAATCGTTGTACTGTTGCAAGAGTCATATCTTTAGACTTATCTATACCAATATGTTGCCTGCGACAACCTGTGCAAGCGAAGTTACACCTATCGCACATATAGAGCGAAGCTGCGGATGGGAGCGCTCGCTTTTGTATTTTCGACATGTAAACTTCTCTGAGTAATTTCTTGAGTTGACGTGGAATGAACTGCTTCCAGAAATATATTGATGCTGGATTGTATTTATTTGTCATATGTTCCAGATTATAAACGGTACCAAGCCTAGCGGAATCAATCAATGTTATCCCATGCTTTTCCGCAATCCAATTATAAGAGTCATTAGTAATATTTTTATCATATCTTGTTTTTGCTGCTAACTTATCAACCTCTTTTTTAGCTGGGCGATGGTCATGAACAACTTCAATGTCACTTATTATTCTTGTTCTAACCGGACTCTTAGACAGAATTCCTCTGAGGCAAAGCTCTGTATCCTCGTGCGCTATAAAAATTCTTTCGTCATACATACCCAGCCTTACAAAGATATTACGATTAACTATTGATGCGCCACCAGGAAAAACATTTACTTGACCGTCAATAATTAGATGATTGGTAAAAGCGTACTTATCCGTAACACTATATGAATATGGTAATGCGTATGATTTTGTATGAACAACATACATTTTTGGCGCAAATACTTCTGTATCTCTATTTATAGAAATATGCTCCGCTAACCTGTCAAGCCAATTACTTGTCTTCATGATGATGTCATTATCAACAAAGAAGAGCCAAGTTTCAGTCGTATTGTTTATCAGGTAATTTCTCCCACCACTTACACCAAGATTGTTTGTTGAATCAAAAATCTCAATCTGTTTATGTGGTTCACAAAATCTTACTAGCAATTCTCTAGATGCAGATGACGAACCATTATTAAGCACATAGATGTTTACGCCAGAAGATAAAAAGCTTTTAATACATTCAATCGTTTGTGTAAGTTTCTCAAAAAACAGGATGCATACTGCTATGTCGGGCTTCCCATTCTTTTGCTGCAGTCTACAATATGCGGCCATTTAATTCTCTCCCTTCACTGTTTTTTCGGCCATTCACTTCGCCAACTTTTGAATCTGCGATGTCAACCTAATTTTATCTGCCAAATAAGATGAACCATCATACGATAAATGTTCAGCATCTCGGTAGATAAAAATATTTTCATTTTGTGTTTTACAACTTATCGAATCACAAAGAAAATCACTAAAATTAATAACTTCTACATTTGCTTGTTCGGACAGAACAGCCAAAAACTCTAGCACAGCGCTGTTCGTTTTCTTCCAGGATTTCACATCGATTTGACATTCGTTTGCAGCACCCAGGATTGGCAACCCTCTTTCAAGTCGTTCCAGGCATCTACCAATATCAAAATCGCTAGAGGGGGGGGGCGCAACAACCACGACTCTTTTCCCAAGAGATCGGACTGCGTCGACAGTTTTTTTGGTTCCGGCAATGGCCTCTGTTAAACTTGGTTCCACCAAATAAAAACCATCATCGCTATGATTCTTCTTAAGCAGACTCCAATCCTGACTCCAATGATGTTTAGACAAGTAAGGCCGAAAAGGACTTGATATCACCACGGTTTTAACCGAATTTGCCTCAGCCAAATATGATACGACCGATTCGTTGAATTCGAGGCACTTCTTCGCCCATTCTTGATTGTACTTAACATTAGTGGGAGCAACACCTAATAATGGCCCACAGACTGACCGAGTAGCCTGAATAATTGTTGGCCCCTCATCTTCTTCCGCAATAATAAGGCCAGGCACCAGATGCATTGCAAAGGAATCCCCCCATACTAATATCTCAGGCTGATCAGAGTTCCGGCACTCTGGTATTGGTATAAAACTATCACCGCTTACGCATTCTCGGCCAAATCCTAGATTGGCTCTGCGAAGATGCGCATAATTCTTCTCTGGTTGCACTGCTTTAATGATGCCTATAGGTAACAAAAATAGAAAAAGAGATGAAGCAACAGTAAGTGCCAGCAGTTTTCGAGTCAACTTAATTTCTGGTTTGCGGAATGGCTCTTCAATGCAACGATTCAGTATCCATGCCAAAATAAAAGAAAGGAACATTATTCCCATGCGAATTAGGAATGGTGGACTGGTATTATTACCCAGCCAGGAATTATTCAGAAACGCGAAAAGTGGCCAATGCACCAGATATAGCGAATAAGAAATATCACCAGTTTTCACGACACCGCGCAATGCAGATGTGTGAAAAAGAAAAGGATGCTTGCGTAAAATAATCAATAAGGTAGCGATGCAAATCAATAATGCACTCAGACCAGGATGGGGATTTGATATTTTTACTGTCGGCAACACTAATAAAGCCAATAAAGCCGGCCAAAAAGCCCCTTGCAATACTCGATCGAGACGTTCACTAGTTGGAATTAATGCACCAATGGAGCCAATGGCAAACCCCCACCATCGTGTGGGCAAAAGATAGAAAGAGACATCAGCTTTCCATTGGACCATAAATATGCATAGAGCAAAACTCCCTATAAAACCCAAAATTGCGATATGAAACCAGCGTCGCCGAGGAGTAAAAAACATCAATGCTGGCAAAACAAAATAATATTGTTCTTCGATTGCCAGAGACCAGGTATGCAAAAGAGGTTTTAATTCTGCAACACCTTCAAAATAACCTGATTGACGCCAGAAGACGACATTTGACATAAATGTCACAGCCCCGCACATCTGGGCTCGAAAATCATTCATTTCACTACTTGCCAGAAAAACCGGGGCCAGCAATGCCGTAATCAGTAAAGTGACATACGCTGCGGGCAATAACCGTTTGGCACGACGAAAATAGAATTCAATAAAGCTGAAACTATCTTGCTCTATTCTCTCACGAATAAGACTAGTAATCAAAAATCCCGAAATCACAAAAAAAACATCAACACCAAGGAAACCAGCAGAAAAAAGAGGAAGCTTTGCGTGATAAAATAGAATACCAAGGACAGCAAAACCTCGAAGGGCCTGAATATCATATCTAAATTTTAACGGACGCATGGATTGTATAAACCCCCACAATATCAGCCTTTGCCGCATAAAAGAGGTGTAACAGAAGTGATCACGGTTATTCGGACAGGTAAGCGGCAAAAATAAGGTGGATAAACTTTGAGGTTAAGCCGCCATTTTGATGGCTGGCCCGGGGTACCCAGACTGGAGTTTTTACCAATATGCCTCATCAGGAGTTTTATCATTAAAACTTGAACGCCCGCTTTACCTGCTTAAAGTGACGCCTGACAAACGGAGATAAAAACAAATGGAGAATTCTTGCCGGAGAAATTGTTGCCAATTTCTTTTATTTCGAAATCCGATTCCTTTTCTGGCATTACTGGCAAATAGTTCCTTTTTCTTAACCATTTCTCCAACAAAAAACTAAGCCGAACTAAAGGAGTGGCCTTCAATAAATTTAGTTCCTCACGTATTTCGTTACGCAACAGACCCTCCGCCGAATAATATTGCCCATATAAAACACAAGAATTAAAACCCGCGTCCGAAAGAGCTGACTTGAATTCTTCAAAGGTATATTCTTTTGTATGAAATTTCTGCGAACCTTTTTCGTAATGCCCTGTAATATCAACATTTGGGGTGCTGACAATAAACACCCCCCCTGGCTTTAACATCGTACAAATGTTTTTCAAGAATAGTTCCTGGGAATTAAGATGCTCCAAGGTCTCAAGACTAACAATCAAGTCATATTTAACTTTTGTAATATGGGCAGGCAGGTTAATAGCATCAGCCAAATTAAATGAAATTCTGCCGTGGCCATAAACTCTATTAGCTTCCTCGATGGCAGCGGAACTGATATCAACACCCTTTACCAAGGAATTTGGCAGACTATCAGCCAAGTAATGACTCCCGTAACCCACACCGCAAGCAATATCTAGGATGTTTTCTACTAATCTTGCTTTTACTTGATCTACTGCAAATTGATACCGAACAATATGATTACCGAAATACCTAATCCACTCCGGGGTACCTGTATGAAGTCTTTCTATACTCACAAATTAACCTCTCTATTGATTGCGGGGAAAATCAAAAAAGGGAGTGGTAGGTTGACCGCAATTCTTTGTATCTATTTTTTGATCTCTGTTTCGATAGCCTCAAGCAATTTATAAAGACTTCTTTCCGTCACATAATGATGGACCGGAATTAAGATAAGTCTATCTGCCATATATTCCGCATTGGGGTAATCCTTGTGAGGCTCATCATATATCTTATGTATTGGCTTATCATAAAGCATGGTTGCCTCAACACCCGCTTTAATTATTGCATCCAAAACCTTCATTCTTTTCTTGGCATCTTCCACAAGAAATGGAAACTGGTTAAACACAATCCTCCAGTCATCCGGGAGACATGGTAATCTTATCCCTTTAATATTTTTAAGCCCGTTGTAAAGCAGGTTCCCTTTGGCTTCTCGGTCAAGAAATATTGTTTCAGATCTCTCCTGCAATAAGCATCCAAGTGATCCCTGAAACTTAGTATAGTGATAACTATCAAAATCCTCATGGAGCGAAGTGTATTTGAAGCCGGAAACTATATGCCTAAAAATACTGTAAAACCAAGGTCTTACGGCAAGAGATAGCCCTAATGCCTTTAAAAATATTTTCACCCTTGCAAAGGGAGAAGGGCGCGACAAATCTGCCATTCTTCTTTTAACAGCATCTGCAAATTGAAGATTATCCGTGACAATAACACCGCCTGAAACAGTTGAAAGATTTTTGCCCCTATTGAAACTCACAAAACCAATATCGCAAAATGTACCCGTAAATTGTTTTCCCCTTCTTGTACCAAAAGATGACGCAGCATCCTCTATCCTAAAGACACCTTTTATATTTTTCGATTTTTCCATTTCTACAGGTATGCCAAACATATGGATAAAAAGGACAGCCAGCGTATTATCAGATATTACCTCCGCTAACTTTTCCGTGTCCATATTAAAGGTATCAAGAGAAACATCAACCAGCCTGTATTCAAGCCCTGCTTTTTTTATCGGCAGGAGAAGAGAGGGGGCAGTGTATGCTGGAAGGATGACCTCTCTCTTATCTGACAACTTTTTTAATACAGAAAGTATAATATAAAATGCGGTTGTGCCGGAATTAACAGCAAAGGCATAATTAACACCGAGCATCCTCTTAATCTCATCTTCAAAATCACAAGAAAAGATAACTGCCTTAATTATATCTTTAATTTTTATTGGTGTGCCGGCTGAAGGTATCACGCTTATCTCGCTTTTTTTTCGTAAATTAGAATATAACCCCACGCTATATACGGGTTATTAAAACCTACCGCTTTCTTCTGAGCAAGACTGCATCCATTCTGCTCCATCAGTGCATTTATTTCTTCCAATGAATGGGAAATAGTAGGGTGTTTCCCTCTTTTCATGTGAAGCCAGTATTTTATATTTAGGAGAATATTCCTATTATTTCTTATATCAATAACAATCTTCCCATCCATTCTTATAATTCTTGCCATCTCTCTAAAAACTGGCTCAAGTGTACTTAATGATAGAAAGTTATATAAGGTATTAAAGCATACAGAAATATCAAACTTGCCGTCTTTAAACGGCATCTCAAATATACTGCCTCTTACAACCGTCATCCCGTTTGCCTTTGAGATAGCCAATTGATCAGGAGCAAGATCAATACCGATGACACTCTTATTGCCATGGTGCTCAACCTCTTTCAGAAGAACACCTTTTCCACAGGCAATATCCGCAAGCTTTCCGCCGTAATCTGTAAGAATATCTGCTGCCAATCTAACAACTTTAATAGGCAAGTAACCCCTTTCAAAGAAACCTATATTCATGCTCCACCTGCCCTGTCATATATAATATTTTTCAAATTATACGCCAATGACATAAAACTTTCCCACACCATATCAACTGTAATAGAATCAAGGCACAATTTCTTCTTGCAATAGACTTTACTGCACGGTCGACAAAGCAGATTATCAACGCATAGAACTCTTTTGCGATCTTCGGCAATATATGGTGCGTACCGCTTAGGAGCTATCCCAATAATTGCCACTACTGGCGTTTTGACTGCTGCAGCAAGATGCATCGGGCCGGTATCATTGGTTATAAAAATATGAAACTTTGAAATTACTGCGCTTAATTGCATTAATCCCAGGCCTGTCAGTGGAATACAATCATCACTGTTTACTTCTTTAATTACCTTTTCTACTAAAGCCCTATCGCCTTCACTGCCAATAACGACAATCTTAGCCTTATACTTTTCAAGGATTTTTTTTATCAAACTAATGAATTTTTCTACACCCCATTGACATGACTGTTTAAATGCATTCGGATTAATACCAACAACAAAATCACTTTCCCCAATCCCTTTCTCTCTCAAAAGATTATCAGCATATCTCATCTGACATTCATCAATCTTAATACTTGAATCAACAGATATCGTTTGACAACCTAAGGCCGCCACCAAGGACAACCTCCTATCCACCTCATGTTCAGCGCTACATAAACTATCAGCAACTTTATAATCCAAAAAAAAACCATACCCATCGGTGTCACGACCCGCTATCCTGCCTGGACTAATCACTTTATAAAACAAAAATCGCTTAATAGCCGCCTGCCATGATTCGATTGCCTCTATATCGATAAGAAGATCATATTTTCTTTTTCGCAAATTCAGATACAACCCATAATTTGACATTAAAGACCGAGTGATCGTCTTTTTAACCAACCCCTTGTCCCAGACAATAACCTCATGCCAGTCAACTATGTCCTCAATGACATCTTTCACACGTGAAGAAACTGCTATATCTATTTCTTTGTCCTTGAAACACTCACCAAATAAACGTAACGTCGGAATTGACATAACGATATCGCCAATTCCCCCTCCGGTAAATATGAGTATTTTCTTTATATCGCCCAGATCAGCCATCACAACACCTCGACTCTTTCCACCTCATCCATCACATTTATTTTATTAGCCTTGCTGTAACATGAATGGCAGGAAAGATTCTCAAAGGACTCTGTTCGTAAACATTCGGAATTAAATTAAACAAAGGTTCAAGTAGATAATTCCAAACCGACAGAGTTTTCCCAAAAATTATGCGAACTTTACAAGATGAAAATTGAAAATCAAAATAGCCACAATCTCTTGCGTAATAAAAAAAAGTCAGGTATGCAAAAAAATGCTTATGTGTTGGGTCTATAAAAGCATATTGCCAAGTAAAATGCGGGACGGATATTTTGGCTATTCCACCTTTCTTTAGTATTCTATGGATCTCCTTCATGCCCCGGTTATGATCTATCAGGTGTTCCAAACAATGTTCCATAACAACTTCATCAACGCTATTACTCTCAAAGGGCCATGGGTACTCATCTAAATTATAGACAACATCAACTTGAGGCGCTTTGGGATTCATATCAACATTAATATACCCTTCCATCGGTAAACCACCCGACCCCAAGTTCAATTTTAATTTGGAAACTTCATGCATATAATTCTCCAAAAAAATTTGTAAGTAAATTTCAAGAGATGAAATCTGACTCGCTATCTGGCTAATGAAAGAGAGCTCTTTCTATTTTAGCCACCAGCCTGTCCGAATAACTTTAACCGCCTCTGTCTCAATTCCTGTATTTAAATCAGGCAAGTATTTAGGGTTCTTTCCCAGTCTTGCCCTTAATCCATCCCATACCCCATCAATAATAGCTTTAATAAAACCAAAACTTTTTACTCTTTGCGTAAGTCCCAACAAAACTATGATCTTTGCTCCATATATCAAAGATTCCAACAAGTTACTCCACATTTTATACCTAAGATACATATCTATCTGATTCCGAATAGCATAATAATATCTAAATTTATCTTTATATAATGATCTGTCTCGCCCAAACACAGTCATGTTCAATTTTTCTTTTTTTCTTTTATCAACCATGAAATACTCAGGAACAATGAACATATCCCAGCCCTTTTTACTGAGTCTGTAAGAATATTCAACATCTTCAGCATACAGAAAATACTCTTTTTTAGGCAAACCTATATCAATTACAGCTTCTCTGTTTATAAATGTCCCTCTCCAGGCAAAGTCCTTTATCCTCCTGACATCATTAATCGTATTCTGCCCCACAAACCAACACCTTATTGCCCCCAGCCGATTCTCACCTGATAATTTAACAAGATATTTTTCCATTATCTCAAGGGTATTGGATTCCAGTACGATATCATCATCCAAGGTCATAACAAAGTCGTTATTTTCAATAGCGAGTCTTATCCCTTCATGAAAGCCACCAGCGCTACCAGTATTTTCACCCAGATGAACATATCGGATATCCTGAAATTCCTTGACCATATCATGAGTATTATCCATGCTCCCATTATCTATAATAATTATTTCATCATGCCTTCTCGTCTGAACTAGCAATGCTTTTATAACTGAATACAACATCTCAGCATTATTGAATGTTACTATCACAATACCTATTTTCAATTTAATACTCCTTGACCTCGCTTAGATAAAATCCCTATTTATATCCATCTGCATCGGATTACAAAACGACAAGAAACAATTACGAATTGCTGTCCCGAATATATGCCATCTTATGAAAAGTTGGACTGCACTCCAGCAATTGCTCGTAGGTTCCCTGAGCCACCACTTTACCCTGATCCAGTTCAACAATCAGATCACAGCGTTTCACTGTAGAAAGACGATGCGCGATAATCAGAATAGTTAAATCCCGCCCCAGTTTCTCAATAGCGTCCATTACCGCCTGTTCGGTGGTGTTATCAAGGGCACTGGTGGCTTCGTCAAAAACCATAATCTCCGCCTGATCATAAAGAGCGCGGGCGATTCCAATCCGCTGGCGTTGACCGCCGGACAAACGGATGCCCCGTTCGCCCACCAAGGCATGATATCCTTGCGGATTCTTCTCAATAAATTCGGCGATATGCGCACTGTCTGCCGCTTTTTTGACCCGTTCAAAATCGATATCCTTTAACGGCACCCCAAAGGCGATGTTTTCCGCCAGAGTGGTATCCGCCAGAAAAATACTTTGCGGCACATGAGCGATTATCCGTTGCCAGGCGCGAATTTTTTCGTCGGCCAATGGCTGGCTGTCAATCAGAATCTGACCGGCGGTCGGTTGTAGCAACCCCATGAACAGATCAATGGTGGTGCTTTTGCCACTGCCGGTACTGCCGACAAAACCAACCCTAGCGCCGCGTGGAATGACAAGGTCAAGACCAGCAATAATCAACGGGCCAGCAGAGCTGTATTTAAACCGAACCGAATCAAAACGGATCTCTTTCCGAAAAGCGAGAGGAGACGGCGCTGGTAGCAGCATTTCTTGCGGCAAAGGCTGATCGAGAAGTTTCAGAACATCTTGAAGAGAAGCCTGTCTACCGGTTATTATCGCCCAACCAGCATAGATTTGCTGCAGATTTGGCAACAGGCGTTGTGCCCCCATGGCCAGGGCGCCCAGCGTTGGCAAGGCCGCAGCCATTTCACCGGTCTGACGCCCGAGTCCAAAGGCGAGGAAAGCAATAAGCGTCATCCCTAACGCTTCTACAATATAACGGGGGCTATAATCAATGGTGAGATTGTTGCGCTCGGCTTTCCGCATCTCCCAGTCTGCCCGCCGGTAGAGATTGCTGTATGCTGACTGCTTGCCGCCAAGCAAGACATCCCGAATTCCACCCAGCCCTTCTTGCAGGGCCTTTAGCCGTTTGATCTGCGCGCCAGCGATCCGCTGACTGTTACGCAGTAAATGCTGGCGCGACCACCAAGTTACCCCTCCATAAATGGCGCCAAACCCCAGGAAGGCGATGGAGGCAGCAAACGGATCTATCGCTAACAGAGCCAGAATCACACACAAGACGATAAGGCTTGCCCCACAGATCAACAACGTATTTGTTAATACCACAATCGCGCTGTTGACCTTATCCACGCCGCTGATAACTTCACTGCTGTTTCGAGCCAGATGTACCTGATATGGCTGATAAAGAGTCCGACGATAAACCTCGACGCTTAAATCATGACCAACCGCATACGCAAAACGGGTGTTGGCCCAGACCTGCAATAAACGAACGGCTCCAGACACCAGAGCCGCCATTACAAAAATTATGGTAAAAGGCAGGAGTAACTGCTCGGCGCTGGTTATACCCAAATCTGGAGCAAACTCCGCTACCAGGGAATGCCGATAAACCAACTCCGGTGCTGCCAGAACTCCTAAAAATGGCAGCACTGCACCCAAACTGATTACCTCAGCGACAGCGCTGATCAGCATCAACAAGAGCAACAGGCCGCACTGATACCTGCGGTGCTTATCCAGATGCCGCCACAAGCGCTTGACGGAATGAACAACTGTCTGATTTGTTTTCATTCTATGTCCGTAGAAAACGGTAACATCAAGGGTTAGCTGAAATTGACAAACGGTTCAGTGCGGAAAATTGCTTTTCCACCAAACCACAGAGAAGAGAAATGAGGCTGCAAGACCATGCTCACCCGCACACTGACACATCGTGACTGACAAAATATCCTTTACCTGAAACGCCGCATCATCCCAGCAACCATCTCCTTTCAAACATGCTACCGCCATTCGCGGGGTACAAAAGGAGCTGCGCGCCGATCAATCAAAAAATCGGGAAAAAGCAAGCCCCGACTTTATCGATAAATAAGCTACGAAGCCACCCTATTTCTTCACCTGGGAAGTCAGGATCTTGATGGTCGCCTTGCCTTTGGCCTCAGCGATAAAAGCTTCAATATTGGCGGTAACCTTTTCCTGAGTAAGATAAGCGGTGATCTTCGCCTTTGCCTCATCAAAAGTCACCGTCTTGGCAGGTTTTTTCTCTTCAAGTCTGATCAGATGAAAACCAAATTCAGTTTCCACCACATCGCTGACATCGCCTGGCATCATTTTAAATACCACCTGATCAAACGCCTTAACCATCTGCCCTCTAGGGAAAAACCCCAGATCCCCGCCCCGCTCCTTGCTTGGACAATCTGAAGACTGCTTGGCCAATTCGGCGAAATCAGCGCCGCCCTTCAACTGTTTCTTGATCTGAACAAGTTTTGCGCGCTTACGATCTTTATCCGCCTTGGGCTCTGCCTCCTTTGCCGCAATCAAGATATGACGGGCATGAGCCATTTCCGGCTGGGCGAATTTATCCTGATTGCTGTTGTAGAAAGCCTTGGCTTCCTGCTCTGTCACCTGAACCTTGCCCTTGAATTTGCTATCGATAAATTTCTGGATGGCCAGATTCTTGCCAATCTGCTTGCGCAGTTCAGTCTCAGTAATGCCTGTCTCGCCAAGGGCTTTGGCAAAAGCCTTGTCATCGGCGAAGCCCTTCTTATATCCTTTCAATTCATTATCAATATCGGCGTTATTGGCAACAATCCCGGCTTTTTTGCTCTCCTGGCTCAACAATTCAAGCTTGACCATCTTCTCAAGAACAGTTTCACGGATCGAAGCCATTTCAGCTTCGCTTGGTTTGCGCCCCTGTTCCTGAAACCGGGCCAGAATCCCTTTTATCTCGCCCTGCACGGCTGCGGCAATAATAGGCTGGCCATTTACAAGAACCGCGGCCTCCTCTGCTTTTTTTTCTGACTTGGACCAGGCGCTGGCTGCAAAAACCACAGTAGCCCCCAGGACGCAGGCAACGAGAACGGCTTTATTAAGTTTTCCAAATTTCATGACAATTCCTTGTTAATTAGATTTTCTTGTCAAATCACTAACGCAAGCCAGGTTGCCACAAACAAGGCCAGACTGATAAGCCCGTTCATGGCAAAAAATGAAAGCTGAATCTGGGACAAATCCTTCGGGTTAACGACGAAATGCTGATAAAAAAGAGCGCAGGCCGTGAAAGCAACCCCAAGGTAATAATAAAAATTCAGCTCCGACACTATACCCGTGAGAACAAACAAAAGAAAGGCCAGGCCATGAAAAAAAACTGCGAGGCTGAAAGCTTTTTCCCGCCCAAACCGCGAAGGCAGGGAATGAAGCCCTGCCTGCCGGTCAAAATCAGCGTCAAGACAGGCGTACACCGTATCAAACCCTGCTACCCAGAAAAGCACCCCCATCGACAGCACCAGAGGAAAATCAAGCAAGGTGCCCCTGACCGCGACCCAGCCACCCAGAGGCGAAAAAGCCAGGGCCACACCGAGAACCACATGGCAGAGCCAGGTGAAACGCTTGGTCAAGGAATAGATAAAAGTAAGCCCCAGGGCGAAGGGCGAGAGCTTCAGGGTGAGCGGGTTGAGTTGAGAGCAGGCGACAAAATACAGCAGGGTAAAAAGGAGAACTAGGGCCCAGGCTTCCGCCAGCCGCACCGCGCCAGCCGGGATAGCCCGATTCGCAGTACGGGGATTGGCGGCGTCAAACTTACGGTCGGCGATACGGTTGAAACCCATAGCCGCAGTCCTGGCCCCAACCATGGCCAGGATGATCCAGCCGAAGGTGCCGACCTCGGGAACCCCGCGTTTTGCCAGGAATGCCCCGATCAGGGCAAAGGGCAGAGCGAAGATGGTATGCCCGAACTTGATCATCTCAAGCAGAGCCTTCACTTTTCGCCACATCACGGTCTCTCCCCTGCAAGCCCTTGCCAGCATGGCAAGTCTGCAACCTCTAAGCCAAGCAGTCCTGCCACCCGGCCCGCAAAAAGATGGGCCATCTCTTCGATGCTCTGCGGCCGGTGGTACAGAGCGGGCATGGGCGGACAGATGATGGCTCCAGCCTCGTGCGCTTTCAGCATGTTGGTAAGATGGGTTCTATTCAAGGGGGTTTCCCGAACTGCCAGCACCAGGGGCCGCCGCTCCTTGAGCATGACGTCTGCGGCCCGGTGGATGAGATTACCGCAGATGCCATTGGCAATAGCGGCGAGACTGCCCATGGTGCAGGGCAGGACTGCCATGCCGGCAAAATCACTGGAGCCGCTGGATATGGGCGCGGCAAAATCATGCACCTCATGCCAGCAGGCAACATAGGGGTCAAGATCAGTGCGGGACATTTCGAGCTCCAGCCCCAACACCTGAGCGCCTGCCTCGGACAAAAGCCCATGCACCTCGACCTCAAGACCCTGACAGATCTTAAGAAACTCCAGAGCATATACCGCGCCGGTGGCTCCGGTTATGGCTAAGACGATTTTCTTCATTTTACCCCCGCATAAACCGTCACCACCCCGAAGGTCAGCGGCCGATGGTAGGTTCTGGCAAACCCGGCCTGTCGCATCATGCCCAGCAGTTCTTCCGGGGCATAAAATTCGGCGATGGAGCTGGCCAGATACTCATAGGCCTCGGGGTCGCCGGAAACAAGCCCGGCAATCTTCGGCAACACCCGATTGAGATAAAAATTATAGACCATCTTAACCAGCGGATTCTGCGGCCTGGAAAATTCCAGAATCAGCAGCTTGCCGCCGGGCTTCAGCACCCGGTGCATCTCATTCAAGCCCTGCTGGGTTCTCGCCAGGTTCCGAACCCCGAAGGCCACAGTCACCCCCCAGACCGTGCCGGTTTTTACGGGAATCTGCTCCCCGTCGCCGCACACCGGCCCGATCCGGTCTTTCCGCGCATCGGCCGGAAGATGCTGCACCCCGGCCCGCAGCATGTCTTCACAAAAATCCACCGCCAGCACCTGACGTTTTTTGGCCTGCCTGGTCAACTCCAGGGACAGAGGCAGGGTTCCGGCGCAAAGATCAAGCACCACCCCCTCGGGCAACTCCTGCAACTCTCTGATAGTGACCCAGCGCCAGTAGCGGTCGATCTGAAAACTCAAGACCGAATTAAGAAAATCGTATTTCCCGCTGATCGAGGAGAATTTTTCCTGAACAAATTTCTTTTTTTCGTCTGGATTTTTCATCTTAATGTTTTCCGCAGACCTTAAGGGGAAGCGCCGCAGCAGGAACCTCGCCACGCGAGATAAGATACTCGAAAAATCGCTTCAGCGCCTCCTGCTTTTCACTGCTCAAATCATATTCAATGCCTTGGAGATACCGGTAACAAGCCTCCTCGTCCATGAGAACCCGCCCAGCCACCGTGGCGCTGATCTCCCGCAGCTGTTCCTTGCCCTGCCGCAGGCAACGCTGCAACTCCAGATGAATGGCCAAAACAGTGTCCGGATCTTTCCGGCAAAAATCCTCCCGCACAGCCCAGACCGCGAAGACAAAAGGCAGACCTGTTCTGGCCTGCCACGCCTCCCCAAGATCCAACCGGTAGGGATATCTGTCTGCCACAGACAAGCGCAAGGCCTCATCACCGATAGCCAGTATCGCTACAGGCTTTTCCTCTTCCTGGGCCAAGGTGATCGAGCCACTGCGGTAACGTGGCCTAAGCTGGTAGAACTCTTCAAGGATAATCTTGACCAGGCTCACCGAGGTCTGAGACTGGAAACTTAGCAAAATCAGCTGATTATCCAGGCTGTCAATAGGCAGATCCGAAAAAAGAAAAACACTGCCCACCGGCCCGGTGGCCGAGATGGACAGATCGCTTAAAATCCTGTACTCTCCAGGATGCAGGGCGTATTCCTGGGAAGAGACAAAACCTAGATCAAGCTCGTTCTCATGGAGCAGGCGGTTGAGTAGCGAAGGGGGCGCCTCAGTAACCTGCCAGTCCGCACGCTGCACCGTCTGCCGCCACACCTCATAAAGAGGCGCGGTGTTGATATAATTCACCATCCCGATTCTGGCCGTGATTTTCATCTTGCACCCAGAGGGTATAAGTTTCGTTTGCGCAGACAAGCTGCTCAACTCAGCTTTACTCAAGCCACTCCAGCTGGATATCCGTGCCTGCCGAGGTAAGATAGTCAAAAACCTCAGCCTCGTTTTTCACCGGACAGCGCACCACCGGGAGAGAGGAACAAACCCCGGGCGCGACAACACCGAGCCTGTCCGCAAGCCCGAGCAGACGCGCGCCATTGCTCGAAGCCATGGCAAAGACCGCCTCAGGCGGAAGATCAGGATGATCTTCCCGCAACAACTGCATTTCCCGCCAGAGGCTCAAATGTGGATTACTGGCCAGACTGTCCGTCCCCAGCACCAGAGGGATGCCATGGGCGAGCATTTTTTGCCCCGGGGCAATACCCACCCCCATGAACCGGTTACTGCCGGGACAGAGGCACACTGCGGCCCCACGGGCTGCCAGAAGGGCAATCTCCTCATCCTCGACATGCACAGCATGGACACAGAGGGTTCTCTCATCCAGCACTCCAAGAGAATCCAGATACCTGACCGACCCCATGCCAGGCACGGTAAAGGCGGCCACCTCCACCCCCCGCTCCCCAAGAAAATCAGACAACGGCCCGCCGCCGGTGCGCAAAAATTCGCTCTCCTGGGCAGACTCGGCCACATGCAGGGGAAACAGGCGGCCCCCCGCCCGCTTTTTCAAGGCCCGCATCAATGCCGGGCCAACCGAATACGGGGCGTGGGCGGTACAACAGACCTCTACCTCGATTCCGGACAAGGCTGCCAGGGCCGATTCTTCGGAAGCCCCGCATAGCCCAAGCAGTTCAAGAAAAAAGAACACCTCGGTCTTAAAGCCTTCTCCCAGCAACCGGCTTTCCGGGCGGTTGCCAATGTCGGCCACAGCCCGGCAGCCTCCAGCATAGAGTCTGGCCAGGGCCATGCGTGCGGCATCGTACACGGCTTCCAGCTCGGAATTTTCAGCCCGGGCAGCGAGCAATCCCCTGATCCAGCCAGTCAGGTCGCCTGGCTCCGGGGCCTCCCCGGTCAGGCCAGCCAGAGGCGAGAGCTCAAGATGGGCATGGCAGTTCACCAGGGCCGGGGTAATGACCTGAGCGTCATACTCTTCCCTCCTGGCCTCAACGTCTTTCAGGTCGGCATACGCCCCCACCGCCGCAACCAGCCCGCCTTCAGTGAGTACCGCCCCATCGACGATAAGCGGGCCATTGCCCGGGACGACAAAGGGCGCCCGGTAGAGAGCACGAGAATAGTCCATCTCACACCAGGGAGTAATCCATCCGGCGCTGCCTGGGCACACAGCCTGCCCCTTGGACCAGAGCCCGGATCTCCTGCTCGGAGAGACGAAATCCCACCCCGGCCGCAGCCACCACGTTCTCCTCAATCATGGTGCTGCCAAAATCATTGGCCCCGAAAAAGAGCGAGAGCTGGGCGATCTTCGGCCCCTGAGTCACCCAGGAGGCCTGGATATTATCGATATTGTCCAGAAAGATTCGCGACAGGGCGAGCATCCGCAGATACTGAAAAGCCGTGGTTTTGGGGAGGTAGGAAAGCGCCGTGTTGTCCGGCTGAAAGGGCCAGGGGATAAAGGCGGTAAAGCCGCCGGTCTTGTCCTGCAAGGCGCGAATCCTGGCAAGATGCTCGATGCGTTCGGCCAGAGTTTCAAGATGCCCGAACATCATGGTCGCGGTGGTGCGCATTCCCAAGCCATGCGCCTCTTCCATGACCCCGAGCCAGGCCTCGCTTAAGCATTTGCGCGGCGCGGTTTCCTGCCGTACCCGGTCGCAGAGAATCTCCGCCCCGCCACCGGGGATGGAATCAAGACCGGCCTGCTGCAGACGGATGAGAACCTCCCGCACCGGCAGGCCGGACAAGGTGGCGAAATGACAGATCTCCGGCGGAGAAAACCCGTGGATATGGATGCCGTGTCCCTTGATAAAACGGAGCATCTCCTCGTAAAATTTCAGAGGCTTGTCCGGGTGAAGCCCGCCCTGCAAAAGGATCTGGGTGCCGCCCAGAGCCTTGGTTTCCTTGATCTTCCCGCCAAGCTCAGCAAAGGAAAGCACCGACCCGGCCTGGTCTTCCGGCGCCTTGAAAAAGGCGCAAAACTTGCAGGCGGAGATGCAGATATCGGTGTAGTTGATGTTGCGGTCGACCACATAGGTGACCACCGGCTCCGGGTGCTTGCGCCTGCGGATGGCGTTGGCCAGAAAGCCCAGCTGGTAGAGGTCGGCCTTTTCCAAAAGCATCAACCCCTCTTCCGCCGTAAGCCGCTCGCCAGCCAGCCCCTTTTCCGTGATACGCTGCAGATCCATAACGGCTCAATACTCCCTGATCACGTTGTACAGAGTATCCCGCGCCACCGGTTGCCGCCCGGCATCCCGAATCAGCCGGATCAATTCGCTATCGGCCATGACCCCGCCAGCCTCACCACCGGCCATGTGGGTGATCAGCTCCTCCTTAACCGTGCCATCCACATCGTCCGCACCGAAGGAGAGGGCGACCTGGGCCAGTTTGGGGCCGATCATCACCCAGTAGGCCTTGATGTGCGGAAAGTTGTCAAGAAAGCAACGGGCCACCGCGATATTCTTGAGATCGTCAAGGCCGGTGGTTCTGGCCAGCTCATGCAGCTCGGTGTTCTTGGGGTGAAAGGCCAGAGGGATAAAGGTGAGAAAGCCGCCGGTTTCATCCTGGGCCGCACGGAGCGCCGCCAGATGCTCAACCCGCTCCTCCATGGTTTCGATATGGCCGTAGAGCATGGTGGCGTTGCTCTTAAGTCCGAGCCTGTGGGCGGCCTTGGCCACCTCAAGCCAGCCCTCACCGGAAAGCTTCTTCTCGCAGGTTCGCTGTCTGATCCGGGGGCTGAACACCTCGGCCCCACCGCCGGGGATCGAGCCAAGCCCGGCCGCCACCAGTTCCTTGAGGGTCTCGGTCAGGGATTTTCCGGCCAGCCCTGCCAGATGGGCGATCTCCACACAGGTAAAAGCCTGAATATGAATCTCAGGCCGCACCTCTTTAATCCCACGCAGCATGTCCAGATAGTATTGATAAGGCAGATCCGGGTGAATGCCGCCCACCACATGCACCTCGGTGATCGGCTCGGCCAACCGCTCCCGCACCTTGGCCTTGACCTGTTCCACCGTCATCTCATAGGCCTGCGCCGACTCCTTATCCTTGCCAAAGGCGCAGAACTTGCAAAGATTGGTGCAGATGTTCGAGTAATTAATATGCTGATTATAGATGAAATAGGCTCGATTGCCATTGAGCCTTTCCCGCACCAGGTTGGCCAGATAGCCAAGGGCCAGGATATCATTCGTCGTGTACAGCCGGATCCCATCCGCAACACTGAGCCGTTCTCCGACCTTGAGCTTCTCCAAGATGTCCCCAAGCCCTGCCGCAACTACCATTTGTTCCATGTTGTCTACTCTCCAGTTCCTGCCGGTTGCAACCCGACGCATCACCCCGCACCATAGCCGCCCCTCTATTCAACGACCATACACATCCTCAAACCTCTCAATATCATCCTCACCCAAGTAACTGCCGGTCTGGATCTCGATGATCTCAAGGGGAATGGTGCCGGGATTCTCCAATCGGTGTTTTGTCCCAAGCGGGATATAGGTGGACTGGTTTTCCGTCAAGATAATAGTCTGTTCGCCATTGGTGATATGGGCCGTGCCTTTTACCACCACCCAATGCTCGGCCCGATGAAAATGCCGTTGCAGCGACAGGGTGGCTCCGGGATTCACCATGATCCGTTTCACCTGAAAACGCTCCCCGCAATCCACGCCCTCATAGGATCCCCAGGGGCGAAAAACCTTCTTGTGCAGCCGAATCTCATTGCGCTTCTCCATCTTCAGGCGTTTGACAATAGTCTTCACCTCCTGAGTCCGATCCCTTGAAGCGACCAGCAGCGCGTCCTTGGTCTCGACAATGATCTGATTGCTAAGCCCGATTGCCGCGACCAGGCTGTCTCCCGCATGGATATAAGAACCAGTCACCTCCTCGGCCAAAACATTGCCGATGAAGATGTTGCCCTGCCCGTCCTTCTCCCCGATCTCCCAGAGCGCCTCCCAAGAGCCCACATCGCTCCAGGGACAATCAAGGGGCACAACCACCGTGTCCTTAACCCGCTCCATCACCGCATAATCAACGGAGTTGGCCGGGCTGGCCGAAAAGGCTGCGGAATCAAGCCGGGTAAAATCAAGATCATGGGTGCGGGCGGCATAGGCCCTGGCCACGCAATCGGCCATAACCGGCTCAAACTCCTGCAAAGTCGCCAGAAATCCCTCCGCCTGAAAAAGAAACATCCCGCTGTTCCAGAGATAGCCTTCGTCCAGATACTGGCTGGCTTTTTCCAGGGAGGGTTTTTCCACGAAACAGTCCACCATAAAAACCGCCGGCTCCTCCCCCCCGAACAACGCCCCTTTTTTTATGTAGCCATAACCGGTATGCGGGCTGTGCGGGACAATGCCAAAGGTAACTGGATGCCCATGCGCGGCGCAGAAAGCCCCCCTGGCCACAGCCTCGGCAAAATTCGCCTCGTTGCCAATGACATGGTCTGCCGGCAGAACAAGAAGAACCGCCTCTTCGTCCTGCCGGATCGCCTCCAGAGCAGCGACAGCAACAGCCGGGGCCGTATCCCGCCCTACCGGTTCGATGATGATCGTCGCGGCGGCGCCAACAGCCCGAATCTGCTCGGCCACCAGAAAACGATGCTCTTCGGTGCAGACAACAATGGGGGCGGCGGCAACCCCCGTAAGCTTCAAAACCCGCAGCAGTGTATTCTGCAGCATGGTTCTGTCGTTGACCAGGGGAAGAAGCTGCTTAGGATGACACTCCCGGGATAAAGGCCACAACCGGGTGCCGGATCCTCCGGCAAGGATAACCGGAATAATGACCGTATCTTCTTTCTTCATGAAATCGTTTTCCCCTTCAGGGCCTGATTGTTTACACGAGGATTTTCTGATGAAATAAAAAGATTAAAACTTTGCGACTTTGCGCCTCTGCGTTAAAAAATGAGTTGTTACGAGTCTATCAAGGTTGGAGGTTTGCACCCAAAGGGTATAAGTTTCGTTTGAGCAGACAAGCTGCTCAACTCAGCTTTAGCCAGAATTCCGGCATGGTACCAAAAAACGGGAAATACGCAAAGCGGAATCAGCAGCGGTCATGCCCTGCAATCGCTTGCCAAGCTTTAATCCCCCCTTGCCGTTGTCTCGCGAAACCGCTGAATCTCGACAAGAAATTCCGCCCCGTAGCGTTCAAGCTTGTGGGCGCCGACGCCGTGAATCCGCAGGAAAGCCTCGTTGTCGATGGGCAGATGGGCGGCCATCTCCGCCAGGGCCGCATCGCTGAAGATAACAAAGGGCGGCACCCCAGCCGCATCGGCCAAGGCTTTGCGCACCACCCGCAGCCTGGCAAACAGCTCCTGATTGTACTCCAGATCGCCGACCTTGCGCCGCACCGCCTTGGGCAGGGCCGCAATCTTGGCCCTGGGTTTGGCCATGCTCAGGGTTTGCTCCCCGCGCAACAGGGGCCGGGCCGCCTCGCTCAATTTGAGCACCGAGTAGTTGCCCACGTCCTGTTCCAGATATCCCTGTTGCACCAGATGACGCAGGATACTGCCCCAGTACTCCTGGCTTTTGTCCGCGCCGATGCCATAGGTGGAAAGGCGGTTGTGCCCCAATTGCAGGAGCCGCTCTTTTTTGGAGCCGCGCAAAACCTCGATTACATACCCCACCCCGAAACGCTGCTCCACCCGAAAGACACAGGACAAGGCCTTACGGGCGTCCTCCGTCACATCGACCAGCTCCGGGGGATTGAGGCAGATATCGCAATTACCGCAATCCTCACCCAAACGCTCGCCAAAATAACCAAGCAACACCTGCCGTCGGCAGCTCAAGGCCTCGGCAAAGCCCACCATGGTGTTGAGCTTGTGGAGTTCGATCCGTTTTTGTTCGACATTGTCGCTGTTTTCGATCAGGCCGCGGGCCAGGGCGATATCGCCGTAACCGAAGAGGAGCAGGGCTTCGGCCGCCAAGCCGTCGCGGCCGGCGCGGCCTGTTTCCTGGTAATAGCTTTCGAGATTCTTGGGGATATCGTAATGCACCACATAGCGGATATTGGATTTATCGATGCCCATGCCGAAGGCCACCGTGGCCACGATGATCTGAACATCGTCTTTCAGAAAATCCTCCTGCACCCGTTGCCGCTCCGCCGCCGGCAGCCCGGCGTGGTAGGAGGCCGCAGAAAACCCGGCCTCCCGCAGCTGCTCCGTCACCTTCTCCACCCTTTTGCGGCTCAGGCAATAAACAATCCCCGCTTCCTCCCTCCTCCCCTTTAAAAAGATGGCGAGCTGGGCAACAGGCTTGTGTTTTTCCATTACAGTGTAACGGATATTGGGCCGGTCAAAACCGGAGACATGGCACTGGGAGGGGTTCAAGCCCAGCCGCGCCAGGATATCCTTGCGGGTATGGGGCTCGGCCGTGGCGGTGAGGGCGATCAGGGGGATGTCGGGAAAGAGCTGGCGCAGCTGGCCGAGCTTGGCGTATTCGGGGCGGAAATCATGCCCCCACTGGGAGATGCAATGCGCCTCGTCGATGGCGAACAGGGCGATGGGGATCTCGCGAAGCCGCTCGACAAACCCGTCGCTCATCAACCGCTCCGGCGCAACATAGAGCAGATCCAGCTCCTCTGCGTGCAGCAGGGCAAGAACCCGGCGGGCCTCCTCGCTCTTGAGGGAAGAGTTGTAAAAGGCCGCCCGAACCCCGCAGGCCAAAAGGGCATCCACCTGATCCTTCATCAGGGAGATCAGAGGGGAAACCACGATCCCCACGCCTTTGCGGTGCAGGGCCGGGATCTGATAGCACAGCGACTTGCCGCCGCCGGTGGGCATCAGGACAAAGGCATCCTCGCCCCGGATGAGTCCTTCAATGATCTCCTGCTGGGGGGGCCGGAAGGTGGGGTAGCCGAATATCTTCTTGAGACTTTCCAGGGGGGTGTCGTGCATACGCTTCAGAGATCCTCTCCTTTATTGTTAAATGATCTCTGATCTTACCCGTCATGACAACACTCCTGCCACTCTTTATCGACCGGCCAAAAAAAAATTCCACCTGCCGTCTGACCTATTTTTAAAGATAATGGTAACTGCTCAGCAGTGCCGCAGATGATAGAAAGAGGCCTGCGCTGTGTGTTTTTGCACATGAGCAGGCCGATGACAACGCAGATATGGTGCGGCTGGGCAGTTACAGATAACCCTGCATTACCTGTTGCAACCCCTCCCGGGAAACCTCCTGCCGGGCGAGCGGCCCGTTTTTGAGAACCGCAAACTGTTCTTCGAATAACGGCTTTTCCTTGGCGTAGATGACACCGAGCGGAATCCGCTCCCCGAATTCCAGGGCTGTGCGAAGGGCCTGGGCATGGTCGGTGGGATCATAATCATCGGCAAGTTCGTAACAATGCTCCTTGTACCACTGATAGGTATTGACCTTGTTGAACGAGACGCAGGGCTGCAGGATATCGACCAGAGCCGTGCCCCGATGCTTGATCGCCTGGGCGATAAGGCCGGCGAGATGCTCCGGCAGACCAGCATAGCCCCGGGCTACAAAGGAGGCGCCCATGGTCACCGCCACAGCCACCGGGTTGAAGGGCGCGGCAAAAGCACCGTGGGGCTGGGCCTTGGTCACGAACCCCTGCTCCGAGGTGGGGCTGGCCTGCCCCTTGGTAAGAGCGTACACCCGGTTGTCGTGCGCCAGGATGGTGAGATTGAGATTGCGGCGCAGGGCCGCGAGGAAATGGTTGCCGCCCTCCCCGTACATGCAGCCATCGCCGCTTTCCGCGATCACGGTAAGTTCCGGATTGGCAAGCTTCGCCCCAATGGCCACCGGCAGGCTGCGGCCGTGCAGGCCGTTAAAGACATTGGCCTTCAGATAATGAGGTGCCTTGGCCGCCTGGCCGATACCGGAGACCAGCAGCACCTTGTGGGGCGAAAGCTCGCAGGCAACCAGGGCGTGCTTGAGCGAGTTGAGAATCCCGAAATTGCCGCAGCCGGGGCACCAGGCTGTTTCGTATTTGCCGTACTCCTCGATGGATGTCATGCTTTTCCCTCCACGGCTTCAAGGCGTTCCAGGATGTAGCGGGCGGTAAAAGGCAGCCCGTCATAGCGCGCTATCCGACCAGGCATGGCAAAACAAGCCTCCCGCTGGATGAGCCGGGCAAACTGGCCGGTGGCGTTGCCTTCCACGCAGACAACCTTGCCCGCGGCTTGGAGAATGTCGAGAAACTGGGCCGGGATCAGCGGCCAAACCTGGGAAAAATGGAGAATGGCGACACTGCTTCCCTGGCCGCGCAGCATAGCGGCCGCCTCCCGCACCGGGCCCTGGCTGGAGCCCCAGCAGACGAAGAGGAGATCCGCACCTTTTTCCCCGATAAGCTCTGGGGCAATGACCTCCTGCTTGAGAAGCTCAATCTTGCGAAGCCGTTTTTCCACCATGGCAACACGCACCCCGTGGTCTTCGCTGATATGGCCCTCTTCGTCATGCTCGTCGCTGTCCGCCACCACCAGTTGCTCGGACAGGCCGGGCAAAAGGCGGGGCGAAAGGCCGTTCTCGGTAAAACGGTAACGCTGGTAAGGAGTCGATGCCGCATCCGCCTCGAACCCCGCCCGCACCGGGGCGATAGCCATCGGATCAAAAGGGACTATCGGCCTGGATGAATCGGCCAGAAACTGATCGGTGAGAAGAAAAACCGGCGATTGGGCCTGCTCGGCCAGGGCCAGGGCCTTCTGGGTCAGCTGATAGCAGGCTTCGATGCTGCCCGGGGCAAAGATCGCCCTGGGAAATTCGCCATGCCCGGCATGGAGGACAAATTCCAGATCCGCCTGCTCGGTGCGGGTGGGCATGCCGGTGGCCGGCCCGGGCCGCTGGGCCACCACGATCAGCACCGGGGTTTCGGTCATGGCTGCCAGACTGACCCCCTCGGCCATCAGGGCAAAACCGCCGCCCGAGGTGGCCACCATGCTGGGGGCTCCGGCAAAAGCGGCGCCGATGGCCATGTTGATCGCAGCAATCTCATCCTCCGCCTGCTCGAATACGCAGCCCATGGTCTCGGCATGGGCGATCAGCTCAAGCACTATGGAGGTGGCCGGAGTCATGGGATAAAAGGCGCAGAACTTGAGGCCGCCGGCCAGCGCGCCCAGGGCGATGGCCTGGTTGCCGTTCAGCAAAAGACGATCTGCAATGGGCATTCCTCCGGTCAGGGCAAAGTCATGCTCCGGCACATGGGCCTCGGCCCAGACCCGGCTTTTCTCCATGATCTCCCGGTTTTCGGCCAGGGCTTCCGGGTGTTTTTTGCCGAGCATCGCCTCCACCGCCTGGTAAAGCGCCTCGAGGGAAAGGCCCAGAATATTGCCGAGCAGGGCGAGGGCGGCGGTGTTCCAAAGCCGCTCCGGGCAAAGCTCGGCAAAGGGCACCGAGATTGTCCCCGGCAGATCGGGGGCAAAGGCGGCATCGGCAATGAGCAAGGCCTGGCCGGTCAACTGATCACGATGCAGGGCCACGGTTTCGGCGTTGAGCGCCACCAGGATATCGATGGATTCGCGGGGCGCGAAAAATGGCCCGGTGCCGAGGCGGATGGCAAAGGTGTTGTGGCCGCCGCGAATCCTGGAATGATAACTCTGGCTGACAAAAATCTCATACCCGGCCCGAACCAGCGCCTTGCTCAACAGCTGACCGATGGTCACCAGGCCCTGGCCGGCTTCGCCGCCGATAAGCAGCTGAATATCCCGTGGCATGCGCATCTCCCCCGGCGCTATTTTTTGACCGCCTTGTAGCGGGCGTACAGATCGTGGACGCGATGGCGCAGGTCGCTGATCTTTTTCGAGTCTTCTTTGGAGAGCCAGCGCGGTTCGCTGATCGCGAAGATGACCTTGGCCAGCTCATCGAGCACGTTCTCGGTGGCCAGACACCACTCATCGGTGCAGATCCGCGCCATCTCCCCCGCCTCGGCAATATCCTGCGCCAGAAGGCTGAGGGATTTATCGAGATTCGCCATAAACTCCCGATGCGCGAGCAGCATGATTTCTTCCATTTCGACCTGACGTTGCATGATGTTCCTCCTCTTGTGGTTAGTGGCTAAAGCCCCTTTCCCCCAGGTTGCCGGATGTCAGCAGCAGGAGTCGGCCTGTAAAAACGCCACTCTTTGTTGACGATCAATCTGGCCCCCCGGTTGAAGCTAAAAAATGACCAGGCCCATTGCATGGTCACGAACAGCCGATTTTTAAAGCCGACCAGATAATAGATGTGAGTGCTCAACCAGATGAGCCAGGCAAAAAGACCGCTGCCCCGAAGGCGGCCCAGCTGAATGATCGCCCTGCCGCGACCGATGGTGGCAAGCTGGCCCTTGTCCAGGTAATGGAAAGGCAGGGGCTTTTCGCCCGCGTTTTTGCGCAGGATATTTCTGGCGATCCAACGCCCCTGCTGGAGGGCCACCGGTGCCAGGCCGGGCAGCGGCTTGGCGCGGCCGTGGGTGAAATGGGCCAGATCCCCGGCGACAAAGACTTCCGGGTGCCCCTTGAGATTCAAGCATGGCTCCACGGGAATCCGGCCCAGCGGGTCGGTGGGCACGGCCAGTTTTCGGCCCAGTTCTGCGGCCTGCACTCCAGCGGCCCAAAGAATGGTGGCGGCCTCCACGCGCGTCGTCCCGAGGTCACAGCCGTTATTGTCCACCCGGCTGACCTTGCTCGAAGTCCAGACCTGAACGCCAAGATTTTCCAGGTCGCGGGTCGCCTTTACGGCCAGTACCTCGGCAAAGGTGGACAGGATACGCGGCCCGGCCTCGATCAGAATGATCCGGGCCAGCTTGGGATTGATGTTGCGGAAATCCCGGGCCAGGGTGAAGCGGCTCATCTCGCCGATGGCGCCGGCCAGCTCCACCCCGGTGGGGCCGCCGCCGACAATGACAAAGGTGAGGAGTTTCCGGACTTGCTCCGGATCCCGGCTCCGCTCCGCCGCTTCAAAGGCGGTCAGCACCCTCCTCCTGATTTCCGTGGCCTGTTCGATGGTCTTGAGACCCGGAGCGGCCTCTTCCCATTCCTCGTGCCCGAAATAGGAATGGCGCACACCGCAGGCCAGAATAAGATAGTCGTAAACCAGGGAACAATTTCGAGCCATGACCCTGTGTCCGGCCAGATCCAGATCGCACACTTCGTCCTGCAGCACCGTGATGTTGCGATATCGAGCCAGGATGTGGCGGATGGGCACCGCGATTTCCGCCGGGCTCAAGGCGGCCATGGCCACTTGATACAGCAGGGGCTGAAACAGATGGTGGTTGCACCGGTCAATCACGGTGACCAGGATGTTCGGCTTGCCGCCGAGACCCTTAGCGGCATTCAGGCCGGCAAAGCCGCCTCCCACAACCACCACATGCTTAGACAGACCTTGCCCCTGGTCGTGGCAACATTTCGAGGAAAAGCCGGCTTCTGAGATCATGGCCGCAAAGCCTCTCTGGACGCTTCCTTGCAGCAAATCCCCGAATCAGGTCTGGCGAGTCCGTCAATATTCATCCAGGTGGTGCCACTCCGAATTTTCAAGCCAGTTCCCCGGTTCCGGCCTTGAAACAAACTCCAGGATATTTTCCATGATCCGCAAATGGTTGGCTTCTTCCCCGGCCAAGCGGGAAAATATCCGCCGTTCGTTTTCGTCTCCGGTCTGCCCGGCTTTTTCCCGATAAAATTCTTCACTCGCCGCCTCTATGGCGCAGGCCTTCCTGTAACTGATGGTCGCCGCTGTGCTATCGATGGCTAATTGTTCTTTTTCATCCCGCATGCTGCTGAAAACATTTTTGACATTTTCAAGTATCGCGGTCTCAGCCAGATGCGGATTTTTCTCCTTCCGGCTCAACAGCACAATCACCGCGTAATGCTTTACTTCCTCGTCAGCCAGCAGGGTGAATATTTTTGCAAGTCCAGAAACGGTTGCTTCCGCTGCGAGCCGGCGATAGAAATCTTCCCCGTCCTTTTCCATCTGCATGGCAAATTGGTAGATATTCATAGAAAACCTCCAGTTTTTATCCAGCGCCGGAAATCGTCCCTGCCTTATCCCTGCACAAAAAATACCTTAGAACTAACAGCACTGCTCCAGCAAGTAATGCTTAC
>MGTC01000041.1:34046-37075 GCA_001799255.1 Deltaproteobacteria bacterium RIFOXYD12_FULL_55_16 | reverse complement strand
CGGTCCAGAATTGTGAGACTTCCTTTTATTCCCGGAATTGTCAAACTTTGCGAGTCCCCCGGCAGAGCCGGGGGTTTACCTGTTTGTTATTATTCGCGATTATTCGAGAAAGAGGTGTTAAAGGAGCCGACTTAATTCCAAGGCTGGCGTTTGTGGCTTGACAGTACCTGCTGTTGCTGGTTAGTGGTGGCAAGGTGGGAAATTGTATGATTTCCCGGGCCCTGATCCCGGTCTTTCAATAGCGAGGCGATGATGCGTACCTTTTTCACGATCAGTCTGGGTTGTCCCAAAAATCTGGTGGACACGGAGCTCCTGCTCGGTCTGCTGGTCGAGGCCGGTTATACTCCCTGTGAGGAGGCCGAAGAGGCTGATCTGTTGCTGGTTAATACCTGCGGCTTTATTCAGTCCGCCGTGGAAGAAGGGATCGAGGAAATCCTGACCCTGGTCGAGGTCAAAGAACGCTTCCCGGCCAAAAAACTGGTGGTGGTAGGCTGCATGGTGCAGCGCTACGGCGCGGATCTGGCCAGGGAGCTGCCCGAGGTCGATCTTTTTATCGGCACCGAGGGAAGCCAGGACCTTGTCAGCAGATTGCAGGCACTGGCCTCAGGGGAAAAAATACCGGTGCGTCTCTCTCCGCCCACCTTTCTTCTCGATTCCACCTTGCCGCGCAAGCTCTCTTCCCCGGCGCACCGGGCCTATATGAAAGTGACGGAAGGCTGCTCCAACCGCTGCGCCTATTGCCTGATTCCCTCCCTGCGCGGCGGTTTGCGCAGCCGCCACCTTGCTGATCTGGTGCATGAGGTGGGGATGCTGGCGGAAAACGGGGTGCGGGAACTGACCCTGGTTGCTCAGGATCTTACCGCCTATGGCCATGATCTTGGCCCCGGGGCGCCGCACCTGGTGGAGTTGCTGCGCGCCCTGCTGGCGAATAGCGATATCCCCTGGTTTCGCCTGCTGTACCTTTATCCCACCCGGGTCAATGCCAAGCTCCTTGAGTTTATCGCCGCCAACCCTCGCATCGTCCCCTATCTGGATATCCCGCTCCAGCATGTGTCTGATTCCGTGCTGAAGGCGATGAACCGGCCTTATGGCCGCCAGCAGATCGAGGCGTTGCTCACGCAGATTCGCACGATCCTGCCCCAGGCCGCAATCAGGACGACCTTCATGGTCGGCTTCCCCGGGGAGACCGAGGAAGATGTGCAGCAGCTCGCCGAATTCATGCAGGCGCAGCAACTGGCGCAGGTGGGGATCTTCGCCTACTCAAACGAAGAGGGCTGCGCCGCCTACAATCTGCCCGAGCAATGCAGCGAAGAGGAAAAGAACGCGCGTCGGCAGCGGCTCATGGAGCTGCAAAACGGGATCTCCCTGGCCCTAAATCAGGCCATGGTTGGCAGGGTGGAAAAGGTGCTGGTCGAGGGCGTAAGCCGGGAAACCGATCTCCTGCTGGAAGGGCGAACCCGTTTTCAGGCCCCGGAGATAGATGGCTGTGTGTATATCAATGAGGGGGTGGCGAATCCAGGTGATCTTGTGGATGTCCAGATCACCGAGGCCCACCCCTATGATCTGGTGGGCGGGATTATAGGCGCAGTAAAGACTTAATAAAGGCAGAGAATTTCGTAACTAATCCTAATCAGCCGCTTCGTTGACCCGTTCCCTCAATTCCTTGCCAACCTTGAAAAAGGGAAGCTTTTTTGGCTTGACCTTGATTTTCTCTCCGGTTTTCGGATTGCGGCCGAAATACGAATCGTACTCCTTAACCACAAAACTGCCAAAGCCCCGGATTTCTATGCTCTCGCCATTTGCCAGGGTATCGCCCATGGCGTCAAGGATGGTGGTCACGGCTGAACTCGCGTCCCGCAAGGGAACGTGCATCTCTTCCGCAAGTGCTTCGATCAACTCCGATTTGTTCATCGTCCTTCTCCGATAGCTTAATATTTAAGATAAAACATCTTAAACAGCTAACTATTCAATTGTAAAGATGATTTTTTCTCAAGAAACAATAAGCTCGAGATCAGCGGGGGTGAGCCGCCGATAGTGGCCAGTGGGCAAGGCCCCCAGCCGCAAGCCTCCGTAAGCGATGCGCTTGAGGGTGAGAACCCGGTGTTCTATGGCCTTGAACATCAGGCGAACCTGCCGTTTTCGCCCTTCGTGGATAGTGATTTCCAGGATGGTTGACCCCGGCTGCCTGGCAATGATCTTAACCCTGGCCGGCCAGGTTTTTTTCCCCTCCAGTTCGAGGCCCTCTTCAAGCAGACGGATTTTCTCAGGGGTCGGCAGACCGCGTACTTCCGCCTGGTAGGTTCGCTCTATTTCAAAACGGGGGTGGAGAATGCGTTCGGCAAAATCGCCGTCATTGGTCAGGATGAGTGCGCCTTCGGTGTCAAAATCCAGGCGGCCCACGGGAAAAACCCGGCTGGTGATGCCGGTGAGCAGGGAGGAAACAATGGGGCGGCCTTGTGGATCGTGGAGGGTGGTGACATAGCCCCGGGGTTTGTTAAGCAGAAGATAGATTTTTTCTTCCCCCAGACTCAGGGGGCGGCCCTCAAAGGCGACCACCTGGCGGGCCGGGTCAACCCTGCAACCCATTTCGGTGATAACCTTGCCATCCACCGTCACCTTTCCCTGACGGATCAACTCTTCGGCATTGCGGCGGGAGGCGAGACCGGCCTTGGCCAGGATTTTTTGCAGACGTTCTTCAGGCATGAATAAGCGCTTTGCGGATCAGAGGCGGCAGGGCGCGGCAGCGGCGTCAGGCATGGTAGTCGCCGCGTCTCAGCTTGGCCGCCTCAAGATATGAGACCGTGGCCACCCGTTCAAGCAAGGCGGAGAGGGGGTTGTCTCCTGGAAGCTGGTTTTTCAGGTTGACCAGGGCCGCCGTCTCATCTTCCAGGGCGGCGGCAAAAGGCTCAAGATCCTGGGCGGAAAAAGCGGGGTTACCCAAGGCGGCGCTGAATTTTTCCAGGGTGTTGAGGGTGTCTTCCGTCAGGGCAAGACCGTCCAACCTGAGCGCTGCCGGGATTGACCCGGTT